>NZ_BRXS01000028.1 GCF_030159095.1 Roseisolibacter agri | reverse complement strand
CCGCCGCGTCACGTCGGTCAGCGCCGTCGCCGTCGCGCCGTACGCGTTGCGCGCCGAGATCATGACGCCCTGGTCGCTGTTGCGCAGCACGTTGTGCCGGAACGTCACGTCGCGCACCGTCGTCCACGGCGCCAGGTTGTCCTGCGACAGCGGCGTGAAGAGGATCATGTAGCCGCTCTGCGCGTCCATCCAGTTGTTCTCGAACACGTTGCCCTCGACCAGCACGCGCTGCGCGTTCTTCAGCTCGAAGCTGTT
>NZ_BRXS01000027.1 GCF_030159095.1 Roseisolibacter agri | reverse complement strand
CGTCGGGACCCGCGGGTGGCGCCTGGTCGGCCTGGAGATCGCCTCGAACCCGGCGAACGCCATCGCGCAGGCCATCGTGGAGCTGGGCACCGGCAGCGAGCGGTCGCTCGCGACGCTCTCGAGCCACCTCGTGCTCGACCGCGTCTGGATCCACGGCCGCGCCGACCAGTACGTGCCGCGCTGCCTCTCGCTCAACAGCGCGCACACCGCGGTGGTCGACTCCTACCTCTCCGACTGCCACACGCGTGGCGGCGAGG
>NZ_BRXS01000026.1 GCF_030159095.1 Roseisolibacter agri | reverse complement strand
CGCACCGTGATGTCCGACGGGATCAGCCCCTGGATGTACGGGTCCGCGCCGCCGAACAGCACGCCGATCGTGCCGCCCTCGAGGTAGTTGTTCTCGATCTTGAGCGGCCCCGGGGTCGTCCAGCCGCTGATGACCTGACCCTCGCCGCCACGCGTGTGGCAGTCGGAGAGGTAGGAGTCGACCACCGCGGTGTGCGCGCTGTTGAGCGAGAGGCAGCGCGGCACGTACTGGTCGGCGCGGCCGTGGATCCAGACGCGGTCGAGCA
>NZ_BRXS01000025.1 GCF_030159095.1 Roseisolibacter agri | reverse complement strand
GGGGGTCGCCAGCACGGTCCAGCGGGCCGACGCCGCCGTGCAGGCGCCCAGCACCGCCCGCGTGTCGTTGGCCGTCGCGTTGTTGGCCGTCGTCAGGCAGGCCCCCGACGCCGCGTTCTGCAGCGTGCCGGTGCTCGTCAGCGTCCAGCGCTGCGCCGCCGTGCCCGTGCACCACGCGGTGCTCGCCAGCTGCCCCGCGGCCCCCGTGCCGGCCGCCAGGCAGAGCGTGCCGTAGACGCGCACCTCCTGCGCCTGGCCCACCGCGCCCACGCTCCAGCGCTCGTTCGCCACGCCCCCGGCGCAGTCGTAGACGATCACCGGCGCCCCGGCGTTCGTCGCGGCGCCGGCGACGTTCAGGCACCGC
>NZ_BRXS01000024.1 GCF_030159095.1 Roseisolibacter agri | reverse complement strand
GGCGGCGACCTGCAGGCCGCCCTCGACGCCGCCCAGCCGGGCGACGTCATCACGCTCGCCAACGGCGCCACCTACGCGGGCAACTTCGTCCTCCCCAGCAAGCCCGCCGGCGGCTGGATCGTCGTGCGGCCCGCCGACCTGAGCGGCCTGCCGGCCGAGGGCGCGCGCGTGGCCCCGGCGCGCCACGCGGCCGCCATGCCCAAGCTCGTCAGCGCGAACGCGATGTTCGCGCTCGCGACCCCCGATGCGTACGCCAACGTCGGGACCCGCGGGTGGCGCCTGGTCGGCCTGGAGATCGCCTCGAACCCGGCGAACGCCATCGCGCAGGCCATCGTGGAGCTGGGCACCGGCAGCGAGCGGTCGCTCGCGACGCTCTCGAGCCAC
>NZ_BRXS01000023.1 GCF_030159095.1 Roseisolibacter agri | reverse complement strand
GCACGACGATCCAGCCGCCGGCGGGCTTGCTGGGGAGGACGAAGTTGCCCGCGTAGGTGGCGCCGTTGGCGAGCGTGATGACGTCGCCCGGCTGGGCGGCGTCGAGGGCGGCCTGCAGGTCGCCGCCGGCCGGCACGGCGATGACGCGGCCGGTCTGCGCGGGCATGCGCGTGTCGACGGTCGCGCGCGGCAGCTCCGGCGTGGTCTCGGTCGTCGGCGCGGGCGACGTCGGGAGGGGCGCCGTCGTGGGGGCGGTCGGGCTGCTGGTCCCGCCCTCGTTCACCGGCGTGCCGCTCGCGGGGGTCGCCAGCACGGTCCAGCGGGCCGACGCCGCCGTGCAGGCGCCCAGCACCGCCCGCGTGTCGTTGGCCGTCGCGTTGTTGGCCGTCGTCAGGCAGGCCCCCGACGCCGCGTTCTGCAGCGTG
>NZ_BRXS01000022.1 GCF_030159095.1 Roseisolibacter agri | reverse complement strand
ACGGCTACCTCTGCCTGGCGGCCGCGGGCACGGAGGCGGGCGCGCGGCTGACCACCGCGTGGTGCGAGGGGCAGGCGACGCAGCGCTGGACGCTGACGAGCGCGGGCCAGCTGCAGCAGGCGGGCGGCGCGCTGTGCGCGGCGCCTGCCGGCGGCGCGACGGCGAACGACACGCGCATCGTGCTGGCGGAGTGCGGCAGCGCGGCGGGCTGGCGTATCGCTGCGTCGACGGCCGAGTCGACGATCGAGACGCCGGGGAGCGCGCCGGGCGGAGTGCCGCAGCTGCGGAACGACGCGGCGGAGCGGTGCCTGAACGTCGCCGGCGCCGCGACGAACGCCGGGGCGCCGGTGATCGTCTACGACTGCGCCGGGGGCGTGGCGAACGAGCGCTGGAGCGTGGGCGCGGTGGGCCAGGCGCAGGAGGTGCGC
>NZ_BRXS01000021.1 GCF_030159095.1 Roseisolibacter agri | reverse complement strand
TGTGCGGCTCCCCCCGGCTTATCGCAGCTTACCGCGCCCTTCATCGCCTCCGTGTGCCCAGGCATCCCCCACTGGCCTTCAGTCGCTTGACTACACCAACTCAGTCAACACGACACGCGCAGTAGATGCAGCTCTAGGCTGATCTACGAAATCTCTACGAGTGATCGTTCCCGGACCGCGCGAGCGGTCCGTTCGCATATCACGATGTTGGATTCCGATTCCATCATCACTTCCACATCGTTTGTCAAACAGCACGGACCGCGCTGAACGCGGTCCGAAACCGTGAGAATCGAGAAGAGAGATCGTGGGACGTGCGAGGCGTGCGACTTCCGTTGAGGACTTTCGGCGGCTCGCGTTGCCGCGCGCTGCTTACTCGTCGCTCCGGTAAGGAGGTGATCCAGCCGCAGGTTCCCCTACGGCTACCTTGTTACGACTTCGCCCCAGTCATG
>NZ_BRXS01000020.1 GCF_030159095.1 Roseisolibacter agri | reverse complement strand
GTGGACGACGGTGCGCGACGTGACGTTCCGGCACAACGTGCTGCGCAACAGCGACCAGGGCGTCATGATCTCGGCGCGCAACGCGTACGGCGCGACGGCGACGGCGCTGACCGACGTGACGCGGCGGATCCTGATCGAGCACAACGTGCTCGATCGGATCGGGGGCCGCACGTTCCTGGTGTCGAACGAGCTGCAGGACGTGACGATCGCGCACAACGTGGCGAACACGGCGGCCTTCGGCATGCTGCTCCTGGGGGAGCCGACGAACGCGCCGGCCGCGCGGCTGGTGTTCCGCGACAACCTGATGAGCCGCGGCTGGGCGCTGGTCAACGGCGACGGCACGGGGCAGGGGAGCGCGGCGCTGAGCGTCTACGCGCCGACGGCGGTGATCGCCGGCAACGTGGCGTACAGCAGCATCGAGGCGGGGCTGGGGCCGGTGTGGCTCTATCCGAGCACGAACGGCTTCGTGGCGGAGGCGGGGCTGGCGGGGATCACGAGCGCCACGGTCAACGGCGTGTCGGTCGCGAACGCGCGGCTGACGTCGACGAGCGCCTACTTCCG
>NZ_BRXS01000019.1 GCF_030159095.1 Roseisolibacter agri | reverse complement strand
CCGCCGCGTCACGTCGGTCAGCGCCGTCGCCGTCGCGCCGTACGCGTTGCGCGCCGAGATCATGACGCCCTGGTCGCTGTTGCGCAGCACGTTGTGCCGGAACGTCACGTCGCGCACCGTCGTCCACAGCGCCAGGTTGTCCTGCGACAGCGGCGTGAAGAGGATCATGTAGCCGCTCTGCGCGTCCATCCAGTTGTTCTCGAACACGTTGCCCTCGACCAGCACGCGCTGCGCGTTCTTCAGCTCGAAGCTGTTCTTCACCGACCACACGCCCTTCCAGCTCAGCGGCTTGAGGAAGTGGTTCCGGCGCACCGTGATGTCCGACGGGATCAGCCCCTGGATGTACGGGTCCGCGCCGCCGAACAGCACGCCGATCGTGCCGCCCTCGAGGTAGTTGTTCTCGATCTTGAGCGGCCCCGGGGTCGTCCAGCCGCCGATGACCTGGCCCTCGCCGCCACGCGTGTGGCAGTCGGAGAGGTAGGAGTCGACCACCGCGGTGTGCGCGCTGTTGAGCGAGAGGCAGCGCGGCACGTACTGGTCGGCGCGGCCGTGGATCCAGACGCGGTCGAGCACCATGTGGCTCGAGAGCGTCGCGAGCGACCGCTCGCTGCCGGTGCCCAGCTCCACGATGGCCTGCGCGATGGCGTTCGCCGGGTTCGAGGCGATCTCCAGGCCGACCAGGCGCCACCCGCGGGTCCCGACG
>NZ_BRXS01000018.1 GCF_030159095.1 Roseisolibacter agri | reverse complement strand
CTAGGTCGTGTCTGACAATCCAGCCAGCGGTTCATAGCTTCGAGGGACGCTGGCTGGAGGTGCGCATGGGGTTGGCCGCCGACACGAACTGACCGACGCGGCATGGGCAGTGCTCGCGCCGTTGTTGCCTTCGCACCGCGGCCGCGGCCGCCCGCCGCGCGACGAGCGCCAAGTGCTCAACGGGATCCTGTGGATCCTCGCGACCGGCTGCCCGTGGCGCGACCTGCCGGAGCGCTACGGGCCGTGGCAGACGTGCTACCACCGGTTCAACGCGTGGGCGAAGGACGGCACGTGGGAGCGGCTCTACCAGGCGCTGCTCGCCCGGATGGAGCGCCAGCGCGCGGTCGACTGGGAGCGCTGGTGCGTCGACGGCACCTCGATTCGCGCGCTGCATGCGGCGGCGGGCGCGCGGAAAAAGGGGGACCCGTTGCCGAACCGGCTGACCACGCTCTGGGCCGCTCCCGCGGCGGCTGGGGCTCGAAGCTCCATCTCGCGTGCGACGCGCGCGGGACGATCACCGCGTTCCGTGTAACCGCCGGGCAGATCAACGAGTGCGTGGAGGCGGTCGCGCTGCTCGCGTCGGTGCGCATTGGTACGCGCCGGCGGCCGCGCCTCGTGCTTGGGGACCGCGCCTACAGCACCGGCGCGATCCGCCGCTGGGCGCGCGCGCACCACGTGCGCCTGCTGGTCCCTGAGCGACGCGACCAGCTGGCCTGGCGCGCCCGGCACGGACGGCGCACGTGCGCCTTTGATGCGGCCCTCTATCGCGCCCGCAACGTGGTCGAGCGAGCGGTCGGGTGGCTCAAGCGCTGGCGGCGCGTGGCGACGCGGGCCGAGAAGCTCGCCGTCACCTACCGCGCCGCCATCTGCCTCGTCCTCGCCGCCCGCTACGCAACGCGGTACTTCTCAGACACTACCTAG
>NZ_BRXS01000017.1 GCF_030159095.1 Roseisolibacter agri | reverse complement strand
TGGTCATCCTGTCATCGGCTCTGTTGAATCGTTGATCGCGGTGGAGCGGAAGCTGCGGCGGTGGTCGGTGGAGACGGCCGGAGTGCAGCATGCGCGCGATGACGAAGTCGGCGGTGGCGTTGGCGACCGAGGCGCTCACGATTGGCCGGATGGCGCTGCCGCCCTACTCCTGCCCCACGTCCCGGCACGACTACACGCAGCCGCAGCTCTTCGCGCTGCTCGTGCTCAAGCAGATGCTGCGGCTCGACTACCGGGGTGTGGTCACGCTCGTCGCCGAGTGGACGGAGTTGCGCCGCGCACTCGGCTTACGCCGCGTGCCCGATCACTCGACCCTCTGCTACGCGGCCCACCGGCTCCTCGCCGGCGCGGAAAAAGGGGGACCTTCCAGCGGGCGCAGCAGGCCGTCGTCCAGCGCGCCGCGCAGCAGGGCCTCCTCGCTGGGCGCGGCCCCACCGCGGCGGTCGACGCCAGTGGGTTCGAGGCGCACCACGTCAGCGCCCACTACGGCTACCGCTACTCGCCGCGCTACCGCGCCGCGTACGCCGGCCTCCATGGCGGTCGCGCCCCCAAAGGGCGGCACCGTCGGGCCACGTACCCGAAGCTGACGGTCGTTGTGCATACGGCGTCGCACCTGATCCTGGGCGCGGTGCCGAGCCAGGGGCCGGCGAACGACGCCCCCGCCTTCGTCCCCGCGCTGCGGCAGGCGGCCGCGCTCTTCCCGCGGCCCTTCGCGGCGGTGGTGGCCGATGCCGCCTACGACAGCGAGGCCCATCATGGGTGCTGTCACCGCGAGCTCCGGGTGCGCCGCACGGCGATCCGACTCAACCGCCGCTCCCACGGCCAGTGCTGGCCGCGGACGCGCTACCGACGCGCGATGCGGCGCTGCTTTCCTTGGCGCCTGTATCATCGGCGGCAGCAGGTCGAGAGCGTCTTCTCGCGCGACAAGCGGCGCCTCGGCTCCGCGCTCACCGCCCGCGCGGCGACCACGCAAGCGCAGGAGCAGCTCCTCCGCGTGCTCACCCACAACCTGCTCCTGCTTTACGGCCGGAGAAGGATTCAACAGAGCCCCTGTCATCCTGTC
>NZ_BRXS01000015.1 GCF_030159095.1 Roseisolibacter agri | reverse complement strand
TGCTCGGGGAGGACGCCCGTCGCCCCGAGTTCGCGGCGAGCCCGAGACCGGAGCCCCGGGCGGTCATCGCCCAGCGGTCATCGCCCAGCGGTCATCGCCCAGCGGTCATCGCCCGCGGGACGGCGTGAGCGGTGCGCCGGGCGCCGGCGGCGCGCGGGGACGAGGCGGCGCTCGCCCCCCTGGCCCCCTCCGAGCCTCGCCTGGGCACTGTCATCGGGCAACCTTAAGGCTCTGTTCCTGTTCAGCGTTGGTCACGGGTTGCGCGACACCGGGTCGGGGCTAGGTCCCGCGCCATGCTCTCGACCTCGGCCGCCCGCGAGCGGCGTTGCCACGACGGTCTCGCCTGCCCGCGATGCCGGGCGCACGAGGTCCAGCGGTGGGGACGCGAGCGGTCAGGGGGGCAGCGCTACCGCTGCCTCGCCTGCCGGCGCACGTTCAACGACCTGACCGGCACCGCGATGGCCGGCACCCGGCTCCCCGCTCGGTGGGAGCAGTACGCGGAGGCCATGCGCCAGGCGCTCTCGTGCCGGCGGGCGGCCGCGCTCCTCGACGTGGACCACAAGACCGTCTGGCGGTGGCGGCACCGCGTCATGGCGCAGCTCGCGCCCGCCAAGCCGCCGCTCTCGGGGATCGTCGAGGCCGATGAGACGTTCTTCCGCCGGAACTTCAAGCGGTCGAAGCCCGTCGGACGGCAGCAGCGGACGCGCGGCACGGCGGCGGGCAACCCCCGCGGGCAACCCCCGCGGGCAACCCCCGCGGGCAACCCCCGCGGGCAACCCCCGCGGGCAACCCCCGCGGGCTCGGGAAGGACAAGGTGGCCGTGCTGATCGCCCGGAGCCGCTCCGGCGAGACGCGGGCGGTCGTGCTCCCAGGGACCGCCACCACCGAGGCCCTGGCGGCCGCGCTGCGGGGCCTCGTGGACTCGACCAGCACGCTCTGCACCGACGGATCGAGCGCCCTCAAGGCGGCCGCCCAAGCGGTCGGCGTGCGGAAGCACGTCGCGCTCGTGGCCGCCCGAGGGGAGCGGACGCGCGGCATCTACCACGTGCAGTCGGTCAACAGCTACCAGGGGCGGCTCAAGCAGTGGCTCGCGCCGTTCCGCGGCGTGGCGACGAGGTACCTGCACCGCTACCTCGCCTGGCACGTCATCCATGAGCGTGAGTTGCGGCTCGCGCCCCGGGCCGCCCGACGGGTGCTTGTCGGCAACGCCACGGAGCTGGCCGCCGCCGGCTGCTGCCCGAACTGCGGCGTCGCCCTCGGCGGCGTCCGCGGCGCGCGCTAGCGCCCGCGCCGCGCTACGCCGCTGGTGGGGCCGGTGCATACGGGCTCGCCGGCGGCCTCGGCGGTCGCAGCCCAGCGGGGGCGCGTCTGCACGGGTGGCATGCGCTCGACCAACGCGCGCCAGAGGTGTCCGGCGTTTGCGAAGTCGGGGTCGACCAGTCCCGCAGCGCGTGCCACCGCCTGTCGAAATGCGGGGTCTGCCTGGGCGGCCGCGTAGAGCTTCCGCCAGGTCTCAAGGTCGCCGTATGCGACCTGGTCGATCAGGTCGAGGAAACTCTCCTCCACGGTGATCCGACCAGGCCGGGGAGGACGCGCCCCCGCGGTGGCTGCCGTTGTCATCTGGTCGCTCATCACGTCCTCCGGGGGCCGCCCTGGTCGCGCGACTTCGTCTGCGGGGGCGCCGGCGGTGCCGGGGCCCCAGCCGTCGCCCGACCCAGGCCGCCGAGCTCTCGCTCGAGGGCCGGGACCGCCAGCTCCCGCACGCGTCGAACCACGTACTCCACGTCTTGATAGGGCGCCACCAGCCCCCGATACGCGCGGAGGTCGACGTCCTGCTCGTCCACAGGGCGGCCCATTGCTGCTTGCGCGAAGCGCATCGTCGCGGTCTCCGTGCCGACGGGATCATACAGGTCGCTCAACGACGTGAGTGCCGCGGCCGCACGGTCCGGACCGAGCAGGTCGCCGAGGGCCGCGACGTCGAGGAAGTCACGTGTCGCGCCCCGGTCCGCGATCATCCACGCCTTGATTCGGAGCGTCTCGTCGGCGGTCGGCACCCACAAGTCGTGCACCTGTGTGGTGTCGAGCGGGAAGCGGCGGCGCTGCTGCCGCACTCCGAGTTGAATGCCATGACGCTCGCCGAGGATCGCGACCGGGTGACGGACGCGGCGCGTCTTCCACCCCTCCCAGTCGGTCAGCGCGACCCGCACCTCCTCGAACTGCTCACGGACCTGCTCCCCCACATGGTCGGAGTCGGTGCTGTACCGGTGCCCGGCATGCAGTGCCGCCGCCGTGCCGCCGACGCAGACCAACCGGAGCCAGGGGAGCTGCGCCTGCAGCGCTCGGGCTTCGGTAAGGACTGCGTCGAAGTCGGGGTTTGGATCGCGTGGCGACATTGAGGGGTGAGGCAGGGTCGCGCCGTGAGGGTCGGTCGAGCGAGCAGACCAGCTCGCCCCAGGCAACATACCACTCCCGCCGGGCCCCCACCAACGCTCGAACGGAACAGAGCCAGCATCGGTGCGCGAACGTGAGCAGTCGGCGCTGGCGGGATGCTGGCCGGAGACGTCGCGGCGGCCGCTCCGGCGAGGAGTCCGGCGAGTGGCGGGCCCCAGTCGGAGGCGGCCACGCGGGGGCGCGCCCTCGGCGCCGCGGCCGCGCGGGGGGCGGCGGCGCCGAAGGTCGTGCGGAGCGGGCCGGGGGCTGGGCTGGTGCGGCCGCGGACGGCGAGGCCCGACGGGCTGGCCGAGGTCGGCCGACTCCACGGCGTCGCCCTGCGGCTCGCCCTGCGGCTCGCCCTGCGGCTCGCCCTGCGGCTCGCCCTGCGGCTCGCCCTGCGGCTCGCCCTGCGGCTCGCCCTGCGGCTCGCCCTGCGGCTCGCCCTGCGGCTCGCCCTGCGGCTCGCCCT
>NZ_BRXS01000014.1 GCF_030159095.1 Roseisolibacter agri | reverse complement strand
TATGGGGGAGTAGTCAAGCCGCACGGGCGATTAGGAGCGCTACGCTTGGAAGCCATTGCTGGCCGTCCACGGGCGCCCTATCGACGGAGTGGTCTCCTCCGGCCCTTCAGGGGGCTCAAGGCCCCGGGGAGAGTTCATCTTGGGGACGGCTTCCCACTTAGATGCTTTCAGCGGTTATCCGTGCCGATCATCGCTACCCGGCGGTGCTCCTGGCGGAACAGCCGGGACACGAGCGGATCGTCCGACCCGGTCCTCTCGTACTAGGGTCCGCACCCCTCAACTCTCCAACGCCCACGACGGATACAGACCGAACTGTCTCACGACGTTCTGAACCCAGCTCATGTACCACTTTAACCGGCGAACAGCCGGACCCTTGGGACCTTCTCCAGCCCCAGGATGTGATAAGCCGACATCGAGGTGCCAAACCGCGCCGTCGATGTGAACTCTCGGGCGCGATAAGCCTGTTATCCCCAGCGTACCTTTTATCCGTTGCGCGATAGCCCGCCCACGCGGTACTACCGGATCACTACAACCGACTTTCGTCCCGGCTCGAGCCGTCGCTCTCGCCGTCAGGCTGGCTTCTGCTGTTACACTCTATGAGCGCGAGTACCGACCGCGCTGAGCCAACCTTCGCGCGCCTCCGTTACGCTTTCGGAGGCGACCGCCCCAGTCAAACTGCCCACCTGCCACGGTCCCAGACGGGGTTTGCCCGCCGTGGTGAGCACGCCGCACAGAGCAGGGTGGTATTTCACTGATGCCTCCACCCGAGCTGGCGCCCGGGCCTCAACGGCTCCCACCTATGCTACACAGCTCTGTGCAGCGAGCAATGACAAGCTGCAGTAAAGGTGCATGGGGTCTTTTTGTCCTGTCGCGGGAACTCGGAATCCTCACCGAGACTGCCATTTCGCCGAGCGCGTGGTCGAGACAGTGCCCAAGTCGTTACGCCATTCGTGCAGGTCGGAACTTACCCGACAAGGAATTTCGCTACCTTAGGACCGTTATAGTTACGGCCGCCGTTTACCGGGGCTTCGGCTCAGAGCTTCGGGCTTGCGCCCTAACCCCTCCCCTTAACCTTCCGGCACCGGGCAGGCGTCAGTGCATATACGGCGCCTTGTGCGGCTTGGCATGCACCTGTGTTTTTGCTAAACAGTCGCTTGGGCCGATTCACTGCGGCCCCCTCCGGCTACCGGCGCGAGGCCGTCACCAAAAGGGGCATCCCTTCTTCCGAAGTTACGGGATCATTATGCCGAGTTCCTTGACCACGTCTCACTCGTTCACCTGAGGCTACTCGCCTCGCCTACCTGTGTCGGTTTGCGGTACGGACGTCGTACGACTCCACATCAAGCTTTTCTCGCCCGTCGACTCTACGAGACTTGACGGTCCCGAAGGACCATCTCGGCATGGGCTCTCGGGGTTGCCCCCTACGGCTTTACACGGCCATCCACAAGACCGCTCCCGCTTCGTTCCGGTGTCCCTTGATGCTTCAACGTCGTAAGACGGGACGGGAATGTTCACCCGTTGGCCATCGGCTACGCCTCTGGGGCCTCGCCTTAGGATCCGCCTCACCCTGCGCTGATTGCCATGGCGCAGGAAACCTTAGGCTTACGGTGTGCGGGGTTCTCACCCGCATTTGCGCGTACTCAGTCCGGCATCCTCACTTCCGGTCACTCCACGGCAAGGTTTCCACCGCCGCTTCGTCGCTCCCGGAACGCTCCCCTACCCCTCATACAAAGTATGAAGGCCAAGCTTCGGCGGGCCGCTTAATCCCGACCATTCTCGGCGCATCCCCACTGGACTGGTGAGCTATTACGCACTCTTTAAAGGAGTGGCTGCTTCTAAGCCAACCTCCCAGTTGTCAAAGTAGGAACACATCCTTCGCTATACTCAGCGGCCACTTCGGGGCCTTAGCTGTGGCTCTGGGTTCTTTCCCTCTCGCCGCTGGACATTATCGCTCAGCGACTGCCTCCCGAGGTCCATCGGTCTGGTATTCGGAGTTTGGTTGGGGTTGGTAGGAGCCACGCCCCCCCGCGCCCATCCAGTCGCTCTACCCCCAGCCGACATACGGCGCTTGCGCGCCCGCCTCGAGGCTCTACCTCAATAGATTTCGGGGAGAACCAGCTATCTCCAGGCTTGATTGGCCTTTCACCCCTACCCACAAGTCATCCGAACGGTTTTCAACCCATACCGGTGCGGGCCTCCACTGGGTGTTACCCCAGCTTCACCCTGCTCATGGGTAGATCGCCCTGGCTTCGGGTTTACCCCCAGGCACTCCACTCGCCCTCATGACAGGACTCGCTTTCGCTACGGCTCCGGGGCTGAACCCCTTAGCCTCGCGCCTGAGGCGTAACTCGCCGGATCATAATGCAAAAGGCACGCAGTCAGACGCGACGAGCTTGCGCCCGTCCGTCCTCCTACCGCTTGTAGGCCAGTGGTTTCAGGATCTCTTTCACTCCCCGCACTGGGGTGCTTTTCACCTGTCCCTCACGGTACTCGTCCACTATCGGTCACACGGGAGTCTTTAGCCTTGGAGGGTGGTCCCCCCAGCTTCACGCCACGTTCCTCGAAACCATGGCGCTACTCAGGAACACCACTAGCATCTGTGCATTGGCTACGCCTACCGGGCTGTCACCGTCTCTGGCGCCGCGTTCCAGCGGACTTCCGCTGCCGTCTCAGATACCGTCCGTGGGTCCTACAACCCCGATCCCACAAGGAGACCGGTTTGGGCTCGGCCCCGTTCGCTCGCCGCTACTGGGGGCATCTCGGTTGATTTCTCTTCCTCCGGGTACTGAGATGTTTCAGTTCCCCGGGTTCGCTCTCCATAAGGAGTGACCGGTGTTCCCACCGGCCGGGTTTCCCCATTCGGGCATCCGGGGCTCACAGCCTGTGTGCGGCTCCCCCCGGCTTATCGCAGCTTACCGCGCCCTTCATCGCCTCCGTGTGCCCAGGCATCCCCCACTGGCCTTCAGTCGCTTGACTACACCAACTCAGTCAACACGACACGCGCAGTAGAT
>NZ_BRXS01000013.1 GCF_030159095.1 Roseisolibacter agri | reverse complement strand
TCGTCAGCGTCCAGCGCTGCGTCGCCTGCCCCTCGCACCACGCGGTGGTCAGCCGCGCGCCCGCCTCCGTGCCCGCGGCCGCCAGGCAGAGGTAGCCGTAGACCTTCACCTCACCGGCCTGCCCGACTGCCGGCAGCGTCCAGCGCTCATTGGCCGTCTCCCCGTCCACGCAGTCCCACAGGATCACCGCGCCCCCGGGTGCGATCTCGCCGCCGGCGACGTTCAGGCAGCGGTTCGCCGTCGTGTGGATCACCAGCGAGCGGGACCCGATCGCGCTCAGACTCTGTCGTGGACCAGCCAACGCACTGGTATCGCCAGCCACGCCCGTGAGCGTGTCGTGCTTCTGCAGAAGAGCGGCGCCAGTCGGCTCGGAGTCCGAGCACGCGACGGCGAGCACGGCCACGAGTAGGCCGCGCGCGATGGTACGAATCACTGCTGTCACCCCAATTGCTGCGAGTGGAGTTCCCGTGAGTCGTGCGGCAACCCGACCGGCGTGGCCCCGGTGTCCCGTGGGCGGTAGCCTCGTGGCTTTGCGTCGCCGGCTTTCGCCGGCTTTGCCGTTGTCGCGACTTCGAGTGAAGCAGCGATCCTGCCGCTCTCCGGCGGTCGTCGTGCGCCTGCCGGGGATCGTTGGGAGGAGACGTTCAGAGGAGCGCGGAAGATAGAGGCGGCCCGGGAACCGCCTCCGTGACGTCGCTCACACGCCGCACGCTATCCCGCTGGTGGCCGAGAGTCCGCCGACGTTACACCGCGGGCCCGTCACGAAACCCTCAGGCGAAGCACGAGCGGCACGCCGGCAGGTGCGCCGGCGTGCCGCTCGGGAGTCGTGCTTCGTGGACGCACGGCGGCGTCCACGTGGTGCTGTCAGGTGGCGGGCGTCAGCGCGGGCGTCGGGTCGCCGCGCCACGCATCGATCGGCGCGGCCGCGGCCGCGGCCGGCGCGAGCAGGCCCGCGAGGTCGATCGCCATCGGGCGGCCGCCGGCCTGCGCGCTCTCGATCATGCGCAGGCACATGAGCGTCGAGCGTGCGCCGGCGCTCGCCGGCACGCTCGACGGACGGCCGCCACGCGCGGCGGCCACGAACTCCGCCATCTGTGGGGCGTAGCCCTTGTCGGCAAACATGCGGCTGCGAGTACGGCGCGTGCTGCCGTTGATGACCAGACGCTTGAAGTCCTCGGTCACCACGCCCACGCCCGCCGCGAACGCCTCGACACGCTCGCCGCCCGACGTGCGGCTGCCGACCGTACAGTAGGTGAGGTTCGCCACGGAGCCGTCCGCGAAGCGGAACGCCGCGGTCATGTTGTTGATGCCCACAGGCTCGGGCACGTCGGTCGGCAGCGAGAAGGCCACCACCTCGACAGGCTCGCTGTCGAGCATCCATGCGAAGAGGTCGGTGAAGTGGCACGCCTCGCCGAGGATCGCGCCGCCGATCGCGGGGTCCGCCATCCAGTAGCCGCCGGAGATGCCCGGCGAGTTCACGCGGCAGTTGATGACCGCGGGCCCCGAGCGGCGGGCCAGCTGGCGCTTCTGCTCCACGTAGAAGGGCGCGAAGCGGCGGTTGAAGCCCACCATCACCGTGCGGCCCGTGTCGCGTTCCACGGCAACGATCTCGCGGCACTCGTCCTCCGTGAGCGCCATCGGCTTCTCGACGAAGACGTGCTTGCCCGCGCGCAGCGCCGCCAGCGTCTCGCGGGCGTGGTGCTGGTTGCGCGAGGCGACCAGCACGGCATCGACGTTCGGATCGCGCAGCAGCTCGTCGTAGGAGGACGTGACGAACGCCGCACCGAAGCGTAGCCCGTAGCTCTTGCCGCGCGCGCCGCCCGAGGAGTACACGGCGTGCAGCACGACGTCGTCGAGCGCCTTCAGGGCGGGGAGGTGCGCCCAGCGCGAGATGTTGCCCGCACCGGCCAGCGCGACCTTGAACTTGCCCGGGTGCCCCGCGGCGTTGGCCGGGATGTCCACCCGGCGCGTCGGCGCGTAGACGGGCGCGCCGGGCGTCACGTCCTCGGTCGCGCGCGCGATGCGGTCCGCGGCCGGGTAGCGCAGCAGCACGGCGAGGCTCGTGGTGCCCGGCGTCATGATCACGTCGTAGGCGGCCGGCGCCTCATCCAGCGCGAAGCGGTGCGTGATGAGCGGGTCCAGCTGCACGCGCCCCGTGCCGACGAGCCGGAGGAACTCCTCCATGTTCCGGTTCTCGGTCCAGCGGACGTACGGCAGCGGATAGTCGCGCCCCTGCTGCTCGTAGACGGGATCGTAGCTCCCCGGCCCGTAGGCGCGCGCCATGAGGAGCTGCACCTCCTTCATGTACATCTGCTCCCACGGGAAGCTCATCTCGACGGCGCCGACGACGACGATGCGCCCACGGTCGCGCACCATGCGCAGCGCCGCCTGCGCCGGCGCGGCGCTCTTGGCCGCCGCGGCGACGATCACGCAGTCCGCGCCGCGGCCGCCCGTGAGGCTCGCGACCGCGGCCTCCGCGCCGTCGCCGCCGGCCACGATCTGGTCCGCCCCCATCTCGCGCGCCAGCGCGGTACGTGTGGGGTTGAGGTCCGTGGCGATCACGCTTCCGCCCTGCAGGCGCGCGAGCTGCGCGATCAGCTGGCCGACGAGCCCCAGGCCGACGACGACGACGGTGTCGCCGAGCGAGAGGTTCGCGATGCGCACCGCGTTCAGCGCGATGCTGCCGAGCGTCGCGAAGCACGCATGCTCGAACGGCACCTCGTCGGGGAGGCGCGCGACGAGGTTCCGCCCCGTCATGATGCACTCGCCGTGGCCGGTGCCCTGCCCGCCGTACGCGACGCGGTCGCCCACCGCGAGGTCCGTCACCGACGGATGCACGTCGATGACGACGCCCGCGCCCGAGTAGCCGAGCACCGCGTAGTCGCTGAACTTCGCGCGCACCTCGCGGATCGTGCCGGCCGGGCCGTTCTGCATCATCACGTCCAGCACCTTGCGCACGTGCGACGGGTTGTCCGCCACCTCCTTCAGGATGCCGTCGCGATGGATGTCCGCGGTCTCGGTGCCGCTGCTGATCAGCGAGAACGCCGGCGCCACGAGCACGTGATGGGGTCGGACGATTGGATCCGGCACCTCGTCGACGACGATATCCTTGAGTCCTTTCCGGAGAACCTGTCGCATCGGGAAAAACGAGGGGTGGCTGTCGGCGCCGCGAACGCGCGTCCGTCGCAGGCGCCGGGTCTCAGATGACGTGCCGACCGCAATATACGGCCGGACGGCCGACGGGGCGGCCCCTGGTGGGAGCCGCCCCGCGGCGACGCGCCGCAGCGCGTCGGAGCCGATCGTGTAGCCGTCGCCGGACGCCCGGCGGTCTAGCGCTGGACGGCGGTGGCGGTGGCGCGGGCGACGGCCGCGAGGTCCGCGCCCGGCGTCGTGCCGCCGGTGCCGCTGCGGAAGAACGCGCTGAGCGACGACACCTGCGCGCGCGGCACCACGACCCCGTTGATCGTCCCGCTCGTGATCCCCGCCAGCGCGGCGTCGGCCACGAAGGCGTTCGTGGTCGGATACAGGTCCGTGCGGCCCACGCCCGGCGCCACCGTCGAGTAGGCCAGGTTGCCCGCGATCACCGCGTCGCGCGCGTAGGCGTTGAGCGCGACCCGGCCCTCGCCCGTACCGTCGCCGCTGACCAGCATGTAGCCGCGGCCCACCAGGTTGTCGCGGAACACCAGCCGCTGCGCCGGCGCGTTCGTCGAGTCACCGACCAGCAGGAGCGACACGTACTCGCTGTTGCTCACCACGTTGTGCGCGATCGTCACGTCCTGCAGCTCGTTCGACACCAGGAATGCCCGCCCGCCCACGCGCTCCAGCACGTTGTGCTCGATCAGCACGCGGCGCGTCACGTCGGTCAGCGGCGTCGCGTTCGCGCCGTAGGCGTTGCGCGAGGAGATCATGAAGCCCTGTGCGCTGTTCCGCAGCAGGTTGTGGCGGAAGGTCACGTCGCGCACCGTCGTCCACGGCGCCAGATTGCTCTGCGACAGCGGCGTGAAGAGGATCATGTAGCCCGCCTGGGCATCCATCCAGTTGTTCTCGAAGACGTTGCCCTCGACCAGCACGCGCTGCGCGTTCTTCAGCTCGAAGCCGTTCTTCGCCGACCACACGCCCTTCCAGGTCAGCGGCTTGAGGAAGTGGTTGCCGCGCACCTCGATGTCCGACGGGATCATCCCCGAGATCCAGGGGTCGGCGCCGCCGAACAGCACGCCGATCGTGCCGCCCTCGAGATAGTTGTTCTGGATCTTCACCGGGCCCGGCGTCTGCCAGCCGGCGATCACCTGCCCCTCGCCACCACGCGTGTGGCAGTCGGAGAAGTAGGAGTCGATCACCGCCGCGTGGGCAGCGTTGATCGCCAGGCAGCGATGCACGTGCTGCGTGGTGCGGCCGTGGATCCAGACGCGATCGAAGACGAAGTGGCTGGAGAGGGCCGCGAGCGTGCGCTCGTTGGTGTTGCCCAGCTCGATCAGGGTCTGCGCGACGTCGACGGCCTCGTTCGAGGCGATCTCGAGCCCAACGAAGCGCCAGCCGTGGGTCTTCTTCCCCGACTGGGCGTCGGGCGTCGCCAGGGCGAACATGCCGTTCGGCGAGACGATCTTCGGCATGGCCGCCGCGTGGCGCGCCGGCGCGAGCCGCTCGCCCTCGGCCGGCAGGCCGCTGAGCGATGCCGGGCGCACCACGATCCAGCCGCCGGGCGCCTTTGCGCCGAGCACGAAGTTGCCGCGGTAGGTGGCGCCGTTGGCGAGCGTGATGACGTCGCCCGGCTGGGCGGCGTCGAGGGCGCCCTGCAGGTCGCCGCCCGCCGGCACCGCGATCGTGCGGCCCGTGGGGGTCGGCATGCGCGTGTCGATGGTGACGCGCGGCAGCTCCGGCGCCGCGCTCGCCACCGGCTCGCTGACCTCGCCCGGCAGCGGCGCCGTCGTGGGAGCGATCGGGCTGCTGGTCACCACCTCGCTCACCGGCGTGCCCCCCGTGGGGGTCGCCAGCACGGTCCAGCGGGCCGACGCCGCCGTGCAGGCGCCCAGCACCGCCCGCGTGTCGTTGGCCGTCGCGTTGTTGGCCGTCGTCAGGCAGGCCCCCGACGCCGCGTTCTGCAGCGTG
>NZ_BRXS01000012.1 GCF_030159095.1 Roseisolibacter agri | reverse complement strand
CAACGGCGCGAGCACTGCCCATGCCGCGTCGGTCAGTTCGTGTCGGCGGCCAACCCCATGCGCACCTCCAGCCAGCGTCCCTCGAAGCTATGAACCGCTGGCTGGATTGTCAGACACGACCTAGCGCCAAGGCCCCCGAGGCGGCGCCGGCGAGCGCGCCGGCCTGACGCGGCGCGCTTCGTCGCGCCGGACCTGTTGGCCTGTTGGGGAGGATGCGGATGCTCCGGATCGGAGCGGATCCTTTGGATCGCTCCGTGTGGCGGCGACGCTCCGTGCACAACGAGGAGCGATCGGCAGCATCCGTCGCATCCGAAGCATCCGCATCCCTCCAAAAGGGCAGCAGGGTCCGGCGCACCGGACCCGAACGACAAGAGCAGGCAGGATTAGACGGATTGACGGACAAGATCGGATGTACGCTCCTCGCGGCGCATGGAGCGACGCGCGGCAGAGGAGGAAATCCGATCTTGTCCGTCCAATCCGTTCGATCCTAATCAAAGCCGTTCGCTCTTCGGGGCCATGACGGCCAGGGGACAGGGCGCCCGGCCTACCGGAAGATCCCGAAGTTGCCGAGCAGCCACCACAGCAGGATGAAGATCAGGATCGTCGAGAAGCAGCCGCCTCCCAACTTCTTCGCGCCGTAACCGGCGGCCAGGCCGCGCAGCAGCTTGCTCACGGGGACGCTCCATGCGAGAGGGACCGCCGATGCCCACCGGCACCGACGGTCCCGCGAAACGCACGCGCCGTACCGTGCGGCCGTGCGCGTCAGGCCGCGGCACGGCGCCGGCGGGCGACCGCGCCCAGCACGGCGAGTCCGCCGCCGAGCAGCGCCACGGTGGCCGGCTCCGGCACCGTCGACGCCGCGGCGCTGGCGTACGTGACGCCCGTCGGCAGCTCGACGTCGATGAAGCTGAACGACGCCTCGTTGGCGTAGTAGTCGAGCTGGAACGGGTTGAGCCCCGCCTGCAGCTGCAGCGTGTACAGCACCCCGTTCGGCTGGTAGTCGTCGTGGAAGCGGTTCACCGCCAGCGAGCCGTTCAGGAAGAGCGCGAAGCCGTCGTCGTTGAAGATGCGGAAGACGTAGCTCCCCGCGGTCGGCGCGTGGAGCGCCCCGAGGAAGCGCGCGCTCTCGCCGAAGCCGTTGACCGCCGGGCCGCCGCAGATGCCGGCCAGCGAGGCCGCGCTCGGGAAGTCGACCGCCGCGACGTTCGCGGTGCAGGCGAGCGTGAGGCCGCCGAAGTCGGCGCCGGTGGTGGTGCTGAACGTCGCCGGGTTCGGGGCGCCCGTGTAGTACGACACGCCGACCTGCGCGGCGGCCGTGCCGGCGGCGGCGGCGAGGAGCAGGAGGGCGCGGGCGGTCGCCGGAAGGGCGCGCGCGAGCAGGGCGGGCATGCGGAAGTCTCCGGGGTGGAACGGGACGCGGAAGACGGCGTTCGCCGTGTGAGGCGCGAAGCTACCGGCGCATGCCGGCGCGAGCATGGTGCACCTGCACCACCGCGACGGTTGCCCGCCCCCGGTCCCCCGATAGTTTCCGACCGCCGGGGAGTCGCTGCGCCCGGCCTCGTCGTGCCCCGTCTCACCGTCTGCCGTGGTGGTCTCTGGTGCGTAGTCCCGAGCGCCCACTCCCCGGATCCTCGCACACCCGTGCGGCATCGCTCGAGCGCCGGCTCCCGCTGCTGATCACGGGCGTGCTCGCGGCCGGGCTGGCGGTCCTGCTGGGGGCGACGTACGAGACGCTCACGCACCGCGAGATCGAGAGCATGCGCGAGCGCCTGCGCAACGGTGCCCGCGAGATCGCGAGCAACACCGGGACCGCGATGGTGCTGCGCGGCGCCGAGGTGCGCGAGGTGGCGCGCCAGCCCGCGCTCGCCGCGCTGCTCGCCGAGGGGCCGACGCCGGCGCGCGAGGCCGCGGCGCACGAGGCGCTGGCGGAGCTGCTGACGCCGCGCGACTCGCTGCTGCCCGTGGAGCTGTGGGACGCGCGCGGGCGCCTGGTGACGTTCGTCGGCCGGGCACTGCCGCCGCGCGTGGAGCGGCCGCTCCCGCCGGCCCCGCGGTCGACCGACGAGCGCCCGGGACGCGCGCCCGACGCGCCCACGCTCTCGCCGCTCGCGCGCGAGGGCGACGTGGCGGTCTACTGGACGTCGATGCCCGTGCGCGACGTGGACGGCCGCGTCATTGGCCACGTCGCGCAGCCGCGCTACTCCGGCGGGGCGGCCGCCGCGCGCACGCTGCGCGGGCTGACGGGCGACGAGGTGATGGTGGTCGTCGCGAACGAGGACGGCACGGCCGCGGCCTTCGCGGGCGGCGGCGAGGCGGCGCCGCTGGCGGCGCGCGACTCGACCGCGGACGGCGTGTGGGCCGAGCGGCCGGGCGTCGGCCGCGTGATGGTGTCGGCGGCGCAGGTGCCGGGGACGCCGTGGGTGGTGTCGTTCGAGGCGGCGGAGCGCAGCATCCTCGCGCGCCCGCAGCGCGCGGTGCGCACGCTCGCGCTCCTCAGCCTGGGCGTGGTCGCGGCGGGCGGGCTGCTGGCGTGGGCGATCGGGCGCCGCATCACGCGCCCGCTGACGCGCCTCACCGACGCGGCGGAGGAGCTGGCGCGCGGCACGTACGAGCATCCCGTGGCGGCGCCGAGCCGCGACGAGGTGGGGCGGCTGGCGGCGAGCTTCGACGCGATGGCGCGGCAGGTCGTCACCGCGCGGCAGGAGCTGGAGCGCCGCGCCGCCGACGCGCAGGCCGCGGCCGACGCGCTGACGGTCGCCAACGCGCGCCTCCGCCGCACGAGCGAGGAGGCCGAGCGCGCGCGCGCCGAGGCCGACCGCGCCAACCGCGCGAAGAGCGACTTCCTGGCGATGATGTCGCACGAGCTGCGCACGCCGCTCAATGCCATCGGCGGCTACGCGGAGCTGATCGAGATGGGGATCCACGGCCCCGTCACCGACGCGCAGCGCGAGGCGCTGCTGCGCATCGGGCGCAGCCAGGCGCACCTGCTGACGCTGATCAACGACGTGCTGAGCTTCGCGCGCATCGACGCGGGGCAGGTCCAGTACGCGATCGAGGACGTGCCCCTGGACGACGCGCTGTCGGGGCTCGAGGCGCTGGTGGCGCCGCAGGTGCGCGCGCGCGGGCTGACCTTCGAGCACCACGCGTGCGATCCGCTGCTGGCCGTGCGCGCCGACCGCGACAAGCTGCGCCAGCTCGTGCTCAACCTCCTCGGCAACGCGATCAAGTACACGCCGGAGGGTGGCAGCGTGGCGCTGTCGTGCGACGCGGACGCGTCGTCGGTGCGGGTGCACGTGCGCGACACCGGCATCGGCATCCCGGCGGAGCGTCTGCCGTCGATCTTCGACGCGTTCGTGCAGGGCGACCGCGCACTCAACCGCCCGAACGACGGCGTGGGCCTGGGGCTGGCGATCAGCCGCGAGCTGGCGCAGGGCATGGGCGGCACGCTGAGCGTGACGAGCGAGGTCGGGCGCGGGTCGACGTTCACGCTGACGCTCGCGCGCGCGACGACGCCGCGCCGCACCAACACCCCTCCCCACGCCAGCACCGCCGCGTGACCCGACCCTCGCTGCCGTTCGCCGCGCTGCTGGCCGCGCTCGCGCCCTCCCTCGGCGCAGCGCAGGGCACCACCACCGCCGCCACGCCCGCGCGCCCCGAGGTGCACATCGTCGCCACCGGCGGCACCATCGCGTCGACCAACTACTACGGCGGCGAGTCGGGGAAGATCGGCGTCGAGGCGCTGCTGAAGGCGGTGCCGGCGCTCGACACCGTCGCCCGCGTGAGCGCGCAGCAGTTCTCCAACGTCGGGTCGGGCGCCTTCACGCCGGCGATGTGGCTGGCGCTGTCGCGCGGCATCGCCGACACGCTGCGCGCGCGCCCGGCGCTGGCCGGCGTCGTGGTGACGCACGGGACGGACACGATGGAGGAGACGGCGTACTTCCTCGACCTCACGGTCGCGGACGCGCGCCCGGTCGTCGTCACCGGCGCGATGCGCCCCGCCGACGGCGTCGGCATCGACGGCCCCGCGAACCTGATGCACGCCGCGCGCGTGGCGCGTGATCCCGCGGCGCGCGGGCGCGGCGCGATGATCCTGATGAACGACGAGATCCTCGCGGCGCGCGACGCGACGAAGGCCAACACGGTGCGCCCCGACGCCTTCGTCGCGCCGGTGCGCGGCGCGCTGGGGGTGGCGGACCCGGAGCGCGTGGTGTGGCACCGCCTGCCCGTGCGCGCGCCGACGTTCGACCTGGCGAACGTGCGCGAGCTGCCGCGCGTGGACGTGGTGTACAGCTACGTCGGCGCGGACGGCGCGGCGGTGGACGCGCTGGTCGCCGCGGGCGCGCGCGGGCTGGTGGTCGCGGGCGTGGGGCGCGGCGGCCTGGCGTCGGCGCAGCGCGACGCGATCAGCCGCGCGATCGCGCAGGGCGTCGTGGTGGTGATGGGCAGCCGCACGGGCGCGGGCTCGGTGCCGGTGGGCCAGGGCGTGCGCCGCCGCGGCGGCGCGGCCGACGCGCCCGAGGAGCCGAGCACGGTCGGCGCCGGCGACCTGAACGTGCAGAAGGCGCGCGTGCTGCTGATGCTCGCGCTCACGCGCACCAACGATCCACGGCAGGTCGCGCGTATCTTCGCCGAGCATCAGTGAAAGGCTGCGGGTCCGGCCCCCTCGCGTCGGACCCTGAAGAGCAACGGCGGCAGGGATGAAAATCTGAAAGATCGGATGACCGCCGATGCTCCGCGTGAGGGCGAGGAACGTCACCCCACGCGGAGCCATCCGCTCTTGTCAGATCTTTTCAGATCTTCATCCTTGCCAATGCCGTTCGTCGTTCCGCCGCGCACGGCGCTCTCCGATCCACGCACTTCCCTTCCTCAGTCTTCCCCCATGACGGACCGCCGCGATTTCCTCAAGACGGTCGGCGCCGCCGCGCTGGCCGCCGGCGCGACCGGGCGCGTGCTGCACGCCGCGCCGCCCGCGCGCCTCGTCAGCCCCGCGCACGGCATCGACGCGTACGCCGCCGAGCTGACGCAGGAGGCGCTGCAGGCCGCCACCGAGAACGGCGCGTCCTACGCCGACGTGCGCATCGGCCGCTACCGCCGCCAGTCCATCAACACGCGCGAGCGGCAGGTGACGGGCGTCAGCGACAGCGAGAGCTACGGCGTGGGCGTGCGCGCGCTGGTGAACGGCGCGTGGGGCTTCGCGGGGACGCAGGACGTCTCGCGCGACGGCGTGCGCAAGGCGGCGCTGGAGGCGACGAAGGCCGCGCGCGCCGCCAGGCGCGCGCAGCGCCGCCCGGTGGAGCTGGCGCCGGTGAGCGCGGTGAAGGGGACGTGGAAGACGCCGGTGAAGACGGATCCCTTCGACGTGCCGATCGAGGACAAGGTCGCGCTGCTGCTGGCGGCCAACGAGGCGGCGCTCAAGGTGAAGGGCGTGCGCTTCGCCAACTCGGGCGTCGCGGCGCTGCGCGAGGAGAAGACGCTGGCGACGACCGACGGCACGCTGGTGACGCAGACGTTCTACCGCATCGCGCCGAGCTTCACGGCGACGGCGCTGGGGAACGGCGACTTCCAGGCGTACACCGAGGAGCTGGCGCCACGCGGCTCCGGCTGGGAGTACATGCAGCAGCTCGACCTGCCGACGAACGCCGAGAAGTGGGCGGCGCTGGCGGCGGAGAAGCTGACGGCGCGGTCGGTGGAGGTGGGGCGCTACGACCTCGTGCTCGACCCGCGCAACCTCTGGCTCACGATCCACGAGAGCGTCGGGCATCCGACGGAGCTCGATCGCGCGATGGGCTACGAGGCGAACTACGCCGGCACCAGCTTCGTCGCGCCGCCGGAGAAGGTGATCGGGAAGCTGAAGTTCGGCTCCGAGCTGATGAACATCCGCGCCGACCGCACGGCGCCCGACTCGCTGGCGCGCGTGGCGTGGGACGACGAGGGCGTGCCGGCGGACGAGTGGACGATCATCGACCGGGGGATCTTCAAGGACTACCAGACGACGCGCGAGCAGGCGGCGTGGATCGCGCCGCTGACGGGCGTGAAGCGGTCGCACGGCTGCTCGTTCGCGCAGTCGTGGAGCGACGTGCCGTTCCAGCGCATGCCGAACGTGTCGCTGCTGCCGAACGACAGGGACGTGACGCTCGACGACATCATCAGCGCGACGGACCGCGGCATCATGGTGACGAACCGCGGCTCGTACTCGATCGACCACCAGCGCTACAACTTCCAGTTCGGCGGGCAGGCGTACTGGGAGATCCGCAAGGGCAAGGTCGTGGGCATGGTGAAGGACGTCGCGTACCAGGCGACGACCACGAGCTTCTGGAACGCGCTCGACATGCTCGGCGGCAAGTCGACCTATTTCCTCGGGGGGACGTTCAACGACGGGAAGGGCGAGCCGGGGCAGTCGAACCAGGTGAGCCACGGCTGCCCGGCGGCGCGCTTCCGCAACATCTCCATCATCAACACCGGCCGCGCCGGCTGACCAGGGCAGATCACGACGATGCCGAACCGGCCGATCCGACTCGACGTGCGCGCCGACATGCAGGCGCTCACGAAGCGCGTGCTCTCGTTCGCGAAGGCGGACCAGACGCGCGTGGTGGTCCGCTCCACCGCCACGGGGCAGTCGCGCTTCGCGGGGGGCGAGATCACGACCTCCGGCAGCGCGACCGACCTCACGGTGACCGTCGTCAGCACCATCGGGAAGCGGCGCGCGAGCGCGTCCACCAACGTCACCGACGACGCGTCGCTGCAGCGCACGGTGGACCTGAGCGAGCGCCTCGCGAAGCTGTCGCCCGAGGACCCGGAGCTGATGCCCGAGCTGGGCCCGCAGACGTACGCGGCGGTGAACGCGTACGACACGCGCACCGCCGCGCTGGACGCCGAGGCGCGCGCGGAGGCGGTGTCGCGGCTCATCACGACGGCGCGCGCGGCCGATCCCGCGCAGGACCTGTTCGTCGCCGGCTACCTGGAGGCGAACGCGACGCACGCGAGCGCGGTGGCGACGTCGAAGGGGCTGTTCGCGTTCCACCAGAGCACGGACGTGAGCCTGAGCTGCACGGTGCGCACGCCCGACGGCACCGGCTCCGGCTGGGCCGCCGCCGGCGCGCGCGAGTGGGCGCAGATCGACGCGGCGGCGCTGGGGAAGCGCGCGGCGCAGAAGGCGGTCGCGTCGCGCAACCCGCAGGCGATCGAGCCGGGGCGCTACACGGTGATCCTGGAGCCGCAGGCGGTGGGCGACCTGATCCCGCTCCTGCTGGGCGGCTTCAACGCGCGCACGGCGGAGGAGGGGCGCTCCCCGTTCTCGCGGCGCGGCGAGGGCGTGCCCGCGGGCGCGACGCTGCTGGGCGAGAAGATCGCGGACGCGCGCGTGACGCTGCTCTCGGATCCGGAGGATCCGGATCTGCGCGGCGCCCCCTTCGATGGGGACGGGCTGCCCCTGCGGCGGCGTGTGTGGATCGAGAACGGCGTGCTGAAGACGCTCGCCTACTCGCGCTACTGGGCGCAGCGGCGCGGGCTGCCGGAGTCGGTCGCGGGCGGCGGCGGCGGCGGCTTCGGGGGCGGCGATGGCGGCGGTGGTGGCCTCAAGATGCTCGGCGGCACGCAGACGCTGGACGAGCTGATCGCGGGCACGGAGCGCGGCATCCTGGTGACGCACGCGTGGTACATCCGCAGCCTGGACGCGCGCACGGCGAGCTTCACGGGGCTGACGCGCGACGGGACGTTCCTGGTGGAGCGCGGGAAGATCACGCGCAGCCTGAAGAACTTCCGCTGGAACGACAGCCCGCTGCTGATGCTGAACCGCATCGAGGCGATCGGGCGCGCGGAGCGGATCGGCGCGGGGCAGGTGATGCCGTCGCTGAAGGTGCGGGACTTCAACTTCGCGTCGATCTCGGAGGCGGTGTAGACAAGCTGCGGGCGGCGGGCTGCGGACTGCGGGTCCTGAGTCCTGCATGATCCCATCGGGCCCGAACGGCATCGGCAAGGACAAGATCTGACCAGATCGGATGACGACGGATGGCTCCGCGTGGTGGCGACGAACGTCGCGCCACACCGGAGCCCTCCGTCGTTATCAGACCTTATCGGACTTTCATCCTTGCCAACGCCGTTCGCCGCTCCGGGGCCCGTGCGCCGACCGGACGGACGCGCTGAACATCCGTCTCCGGCAGTCCGGCGACGTCTGCGGCAGTCGGCTGCTCCACGCACCGATTCCGCACGCGGCGGCCATGGCCAGGATCGGCGTTGTGCCCAATACTGGGGGGGCAAGGGATTCTCGACCGGTCCACCCGCGCCCACTCCGACGATGGACATCACCCACGGCCGCGACGAGGCGGTCGAGCGTCCTCGCGCGGTGCACGTCCCGCCCGCCGCGCCGCGGCTGCCGGCGTCGATCGTCGGCGTGATGATGGGGATCGGCGAGGAGATCACCGAGGCCGACGACGCCTTCCTCGCGATCGTCGGCTACACGCGCGAGGACTTCGAGGCCGGGCGCATGAACTGGGCGGAGATGACGCCGCCCGAGTTCCTCCACCTCGACGCGGCCGGCAGCCGCCAGGCCGCCGAGAGCGGCGGCTTCACGGTGCCGTACCAGAAGGAGTTCTACCGCAAGGACGGCACGCGCGTGCCGGTGCTCCTCGTGTGCGCGTTCATCCCCGGCGCCGACGGCCAGTGGATGGGCTACGCCGTCGACCTCTCGGCGCCCACCGCGCAGCGCGCCCGCGCCACGGACGCGCGCACGCCGCTCCGCGCGCCGGTGCCGCAGGAGTTCTACGTGCGGCTGGTGAACGAGCTGGTGCTGGAGCGCGCGCGCATGCTCGCCATGCTCGACAACACCGACGCGCTGCTCTGGGCGGTGGACCCGCAGCTGCGGCTGCTGAGCGCGAACGCGCAGTTCCACGCGGCGCAGCGGCAGATCAGCGGCCACGACCTCGAGGTGGGCGACGCGGTCGTCGGGCCGCAGTTCCCCGACGACCTGCGCGCGCTCTGGACCGCCTACTACCACCGCGCGCTGTCCGGCGAGCGCTTCGTCGAGCTGACGCTGCAGCCGCTCGCCGAGGGCCTGCGCTACTTCGAGAGCACCTTCCATCCGATCGTCGACCAGCGGGGGCGCATCACGGGCGTGTCCGTGGTGTCGCAGGACGTCACCGCGCGCCACCAGGCCGAGGACGCGCTGCGCACGAGCGAGGCGCGCTTCCGCACGCTCGCCGCGGGGTCACCGCTCGGCATCTACCTGATGGACGCGCGCGGCCAGGTCGTGTACGCCAACCCGCGCCTCAACGAGATCTGGCACCTCACGCCCGACACGCCGTTCGGCCGCGAGGCGATGGAGCAGCGCATCCATCCCGACGACCGAGCACGCGTGTTCGCGGAACGCGACGCCGCGCTGTCCGAGGGGCGGCCCGCGACGAAGGACTACCGCCTGCGCCTGCCCGACGGGAGCGAGCGGCACGTGCGCACGCGCATCACGCCCGTGCGCGAGGGGGACCGCGTGACCGGCTTCGTCGGCACGGTGGACGACGACACCGAGCGGCGTGCGCTGGAGCAGCGCGTGCGCCAGACCGAGAAGATGGAGTCGCTCGGCACGCTGGCGGGCGGGATCGCGCACGACTTCAACAACATGCTCGGCGTCGTGCTGGGGAACACGGAGCTGGCGCTCGGCGACGTCGACGCGCTGGTGCCCGAAGGGCACGCGCTGCGCGAGTCGCTGCGGGAGATCCGCACGGCCAGCCTGCGCGCGCGCGACCTGGTGCGCCAGATCCTGACGTTCAGCCGCCACTCCGAGCGGCAGACCGCGCCGGTGGACCTGCGCGCGCTGACGCAGGAGAGCCTGCGGCTGCTGCGCGCGACCATCCCCTCGACCGTGACGCTCGACGCGCGGCTCCCCGACGACCCGGTGGCGGTGCTCGGCGACGCGACGGCGCTGCAGCAGGTGATCGTGAACCTGTGCACGAACGCCGAGTACGCGATGCGCGCGGAGGGCGGCGGCTTCCTCTCGGTGACGCTGGCGGTCGAGCGGCGCGGCGGCCCGCCGGCGGCGGTGCTGGCGGTGCGCGACACGGGCCAGGGCATCCCGGTGGAAGCGCGCGACCGCCTGTTCGAGCCGTTCTACACGACGAAGCCGCGCGGCGAGGGGACGGGGATGGGGCTCGCGGTGGTGCACGGCATCGTCACCGCGCACGGCGGCACGATCGCGGTCGACAGCGCGCCGGGCGCGGGCGCGACGTTCCGCGTGTCGCTGCCGCTCGCGCCCACGCCGCCGGTGACCGAGCCGCGCCCCACGCCCGACGTGCACGGCCGCGGGCGCGTGATGCTGGTGGAGGACGAGCCGTCGCTGGCGCGCTTCGCCACGCAGGCGCTGACGCGCGCCGGCTACGACGTGACCTACTGCCGCGACGGGATCGAGGCGCTGCACGCGCTCGACGAGCCGCGCGGCGCGGTGGACGTCGTCGTCAGCGACGTCACGATGCCGGGGCTCACCGGCGACAAGCTCGCGCGCGAGCTGCTGCGCCTGCGCCCCGGGCTGCCGGTCATCCTCACGACGGGCTACAGCCACCTCGTCACGCCGGCGCTGGTGCAGGCGCTCGGCGTCGTCGCGCTGCTGCACAAGCCGTTCACCGCGCGCGACCTGGTGGGCGCGGTGCGCGACGCGATCGAGGGTGCGCGCACCACGGCGGCCGACGCGGGCGCGGGCCCCGTCAGCGGGGCGTGATCGCGAAGTCGATCAGGACGTCGTTCACGAACCGCCCGACGACCTGCATCCCGTCGCGGCGGTAGGTGCGGCGCACGAGCGTCAGCGTGCCCTCGCGCGACTCGCCGACCGCGCTCGCGGGGCCGAGCAGCGCCTCGACCTGCTCGACGAGCAGTCCCTTGCGCAGCGCGGCGATGCCGGTGGCCGCTGGCGTCGCGTCGTCCTTCACGACCGGCGTCGCCGTGGGCGCGCCCGCCGGCGTCGCGGCGCCGAAGTCGACCCAGCGCGCGAGCGCGCGCATCACGCCTTCGGGCGTCAGCTGCTCGGGCGGGATGCCCTGGCGGAAGCGGACGTTGAAGCGGCTGCCGCTCTCGACGCGCTTCGCCCGCAGCAGCGTCTCGCGCGCGGCGTTGGCCTGCTGCGCCTCGGCGGCGGCGCGGGCGTTCTCGCGCTCGCGGGCGCTGCGCTGCGCGTCGAGCTCGCGCTGCATGCGCTGGCGCTGCCCCCTGTCGGACGTCGCCTTGATGGAGTCGCGCAGCGCCTTCTCGGCGCGCGTCTCGCCGGCGGCGACGGCGTTGACGGTGGAGCCCGACCAGTCGCCGAGCGTGCCGTAGCCGCCGCCGCCGAGCTGGAACTCGATGTGCGAGTTCTTCTTGACGACGACCTTGGTGACCATCGCCTGCTGGCCGATGCGCAGCGCGGTGCCGTTGTCCTTGAGGCGCTGCGCGACCTCGCGCACGTCCAGCGGCACGGCGTCCAGCGGGTAGACGTCGACGCCCTGGCTGGTGGCGGGCATGTCGATCCGCACGGTGACGGTCCGCCCCTCGAACGCGGCGCGCAGGGCACCCTCGTTCTGGGCCGCCGCGCCGCGCGGCACCGCCGCCAGCGCGAGCGCGGCGCCGAGCACGACGCGCCACATGATCGCTCGCATGGTCACTGCTCCGTCAGAGGTTGGGGACGGGCGAATGTAGGGGCGGCGTGAGGGAAGGGACAATACTCGGCGGCGTGCTGCGTGCTGCGTGTACGGCCGCTCGGGACGCGTCGGTGCGCCGCGGAGATGGTGTCCGTTGGGGGGATGCGGATGCTCCGGATCGGAACGGATCGTTCGGATCGCTCCGCATGGCGGCGACGCTCCCTGCGCCGATGCGGAGCGATCCGGAGCATCCGCCTTCATCCGGAGGATCCGCATCCCCCCAAAGGCGAGAGCGGTCCGGCGCGGCGGTGCATGCCACGCAGCACGCAGCCCGCAGCGTCAGGGTCCAAGAACCGCCCGCGCCGCCTCCGCCGACGTCACCACGGGCACGACCTCGAACGCGACGATGTCCGCCCAGCGCGCGATCCATTCATCCAGCAGCGCGCGGTCGTCGCACTCCATCACCTGGTAGCAGCGCGCGAGGTCGGTCGTCACCCAGCTCGCGACGTAGCGCAGGCCATCGGGCGCGAGGCGGCCCTGGTCGCGGAAGCGGTGGTACACGGGCGCCGGGTCACCGCCGCGGAAGTGCTCGATCACGAGGTAGAGCATCGGTCAGGCGTCCCGCCGTGCGCGCCGTCCTGCATGCAGCAGCGCGTACAGGCCGTCGGGGTAGAGCGGCGGGCCGCCCGGCGCGAAGGTCTCCAGCGGCAGCCACTGCGCGACGAAGGTGAGCCCGTTCGACTCCTCGCCGACGAGCGTCGCGCGCGCGTACAGCGACGGGTCGGCGAGCCGCGCGTCGAACACGAAGACGATCTCGTGCCCCGGCGTCCCCTCGTAGGTGAACACGTTCTCGAGCACGCCGAGCAGCTGCACCTCCTCGATGGCGACGCCGATCTCCTCGCGCAGCTCGCGCGCGACGGCGTCCGCGGCGTACTCGCCGAACTCGATCTCGCCGCCGAGCGGGCCGTAGTACCGCTCGCCCTTCACGCGGTCGACGGCCGCGTTGACGAGGATGCGGTCGCCATCGCGGCAGACGCAGACGGCCTTGGGGCGCACGCGGCCGGCGGTCCGGGGGTGAGGCGCGGCCATCGCGGATCCTGGTGGCGAGGGAGTGCGGCGGGTGGTCCCGAGGGCGGACTCCGGCACGCGCGGCGGCGTCACGCGGCGTCCGCGGCGGACAGCGATTCGTTCACGGATGGAAAAAATGATCGTGCGCGTCGCCGCGGCGCGAAGCTCCGGACGCCGCGGCCGCGTCGTGTGTCGAGGGGCGACGCCCGGTCGCTCCCGTAGTCCCTCGCCCGACCCGCCGTGCGCATCTCGCTGCTGCCCGCCCTCGTGATCGCCGCCTGCCTGCCCGCACGGGCGCAGAGCCAGGCCGCCGACCTGCCCCCCGGCCGCCACGCCGTCGGCTACCGCCTGACGTACGTCGTCGACTCCACGCGCACCGCGGTGCCCGACACGGCCGCGTCCACCGCGCGGTCCGGTGTCGGCGCGTCCGAGGCGCCGCGCGTGCTGCCGCTGCGCATCTGGTATCCGGCCGCGCGACGTGCGACATCGCCAGCCACGTCGCGCGCGACGCTGCGCTACGGCGACTACCTCGACGTGCGGCCCGACGCCGGCAGCGCGCCGCCGGTGGCCGACGCGCTGCGCGAGCGCACCCTCGGCCTCGTCCAGTTCACCGCGCGGCGCTACGCGCGCGCGCTCGGCGGCGCGGTCACGGCGGGCGACACCGCGGGCGTGATGGCGCGGCTGCTCGCGACGCCGCGGCCCGTCGTGCGCGCCGCGCCGGCGGCGCCGGGACGCTTCCCGGTCGTCGTCTTCGGCGGCGGCGCGTACCACAGCGTCGACGAGAACGTCGTCCTGTGGGAGCACCTCGCCAGCCGCGGCTACGTCGTCGCCGCGTTCCCGTCGGTCGGCGTGGACGGCGCCGACCTGCCGGCCGACGACGCGGGCCTCGAGACGATGACGCGCGACGTGGAGGCGGTGATCGCGCACCTCGCGCGCGTGCCGTACGCCGACCGCACGCGCCTCGCTGCCGGTGGCTTCAGCTTCGGGGGCGCGGCCGGGCTGGTGGCCGCCGCGCGCAACCGGTGGGTGGACGCGGTGTTCGGGCTCGACGCGTCCTTCATCGGACGCTCGCACACGGAGCGCGTGCTGCGCGCGCCGCTGTTCGTGCCCACGCGTGTTGCCGTGCCGGTGTTCGAGATGCACCGCGCCGACACGACGGTGGACCGCCGGGTGCTCGACGCGATGACGCGCGCGCCGCGCTACTCGGTCGAGCTCACGGGGCTCGACCACGTCGACTTCAACTCGTACGCGCTGCTCTGGCAGCCGCTGCTGCCGGCGCGCCCGGGCGCGGGCTACGCCGCGCGCGACTCGTCGGTGGCGACGAAGGCGGCGGCGTACGTCGCGATGGTCGCGTCGCTCGCCGACTTCCTCGACGCCCACCTCGCGCGCACCGGCGACGTGGCGGCGCTGCCCGCGCGGCTGGCGGATGACGCGCCGCGCTGGGCGCGGGTGCCGGGCGGCCGCGTGCAGACGCGCGTGGTGCCGGCCGCGGCGCGCTAGCCCAGCAGCGCCTCCACCGCCGCGATCGCGACCCGCGCCGCGCGCCCGTCCGCGTCGTGCGCGGGATCGTACGCCGACAGCGTCATCGCCGCCGGCCGCGCGCGTGCGCCGAGCGCGCCGCAGAAGCGCACGAGCGCCGCGGCTCGCACGCCGTCGGGCGCCGCGTAGCCGTTCGCGCGGCCGTCGCGCGGATCGAGCACGTCGAGGTCGAGGTGCAGGTAGCGTGGGCCGGGCAGCGCGCGCGCCGCGTCGTCCGCCAGCGGCGCGTCGATCGCCGACGCGGGCACCTGGCGGATGGGCGACGTACGCAGCGCCTCCGCCTCCAGGGGATCCAGGTCGCGCGCGCCCAGCAGCCACACGCGCGACGCATCGACGGGCACGAAGCCGGGCACGGCGCACGCCATCGCGCGCCAGCAGGCGCCCGTGAGCGTCGCCAGCGCCATCCCGTCGAGAAAGCCGCCGACGGTGGTCTCGGGCGTGTTGTAGTCGCCGTGCGCGTCGCACCACAGCACGCTCGGCGCCTCCCCGAGCCCCGCGGCGACGCCGAGCGACGTCAGGCAGTTGCCGGCGAGCACCAGCGGGAAACGATCGGATGCGCGCGCGTCGCGCACCGCGTCGGACACGGCGGCCGCCAGCGCGAACGCGGTCGCGATCTCCGCGCGCCACGCGTCGGATGGCGGCTCGACGACGGTCTGCGTCACGTCGTGGCCGCGCCGCGCGAGCGCGTCGGCGAGGCCCGCGCGCACCAGCGCCTCGGGGCCCGCGCCCATGCGCGCGCCGCGCTGCGCGGAGTCGAAGGGGACCAGCAGCAGCGCGACGTTCATCCGACGCTCATGCGGTGCTCACGCCGCGAGCGGCAACGCGTCGCGGACGGCGACGGCCGGCTCGCCCGCCGCGACGAACAGCAGCACGCCCGGCACGACGAAGATGAGGAAGAACGGGTTCAGGTCGCCGGTGACGAGCGCGTAGGCGCCGAACAGCGCGTACGCGGCGGCGAACGCGCGCAGCGCCTGCAGCGACACCGCGCGCCCGCGCAGGCGCTGCGCGAACGACCAGAGCGACACGAGCCCCAGCGTCAGGATCATCGCGCCGCCGAAGTGCCAGCCGATGCGCAGGCCGGCGATCAGGTCGGACGGCGTGTCGGCGGCGACGAGCGCGGCGTGCAGGCCGGGCCAGCCCATGAGCGAGTGCATCGCGCTGCTCACCACGAGCACGACGCCGACGGCGAGACCGAGGACGGGACGGAGGCGGGACATGGAGGCTCCGGAGGCGGGGACGGGCAGGGGAGCGTACGTTGGCGCGCCCGCCCGGCTCACGCCAGCCGCGCCATGTGCGGAGGTTGTGGAGCGCGCGCGGAGAGCGAACCTTGTCGGAGCGCGGGACACGTCACCGGATTCCGGAGGAAACGGCGCATGGAGGACCTGCGGGACGACACGCGCGGCGAGCGTCCGCGCGGCGCGGGCGGCACGCCCGGCGGCATCGGCGAGTTCCTGCTCGGCGCGGCGCTGGTGGTCGCCGGCGGGTGGCTGCTCACCAACCAGGTGACGGTCAGCAGCGGCTACTGGCAGCTGTGGGGGCACAGCGCGTTCGGGATGTCGCTCGTCCCGCTGCTGCTCGGCATCGGGCTGCTGTTCTTCGACGGCCGCTCGGTGTGGGGCTGGCTGCTGACGGCGGCAGGCGCGGTGATCATCGTGACGGGGATCATCGTCAACCTGCAGGTCTACTTCCGCCCGACGAGCCTCTTCAACACGCTGGTGATGCTCGGCCTGCTGGCGGCGGGCGTGGGGCTGGTCGCGCGGTCGCTGCGCGCGCACTAGGCATCGGCGTACCGGACCCGCATCACAAGAACGGACAGGATGACCAGGATGAACCAGGAGGCTCCGTGCGGCGCGTCGTTCTGTGCGCTCCACGGAGCCTGCTCATCATCCCATCACCGTGTCCGATGCCGTTCCGGGGCTCGCGCGCCGGGCCCCTGCTGCCTGTGGGGAGGACGCGGATGCGGCGGATGCCGCGGATGCGGCGGATCGGCCCACGTGGCGGCGACGTCCCGTGCACTCGCGCGGAGCGATCCGTTCGATCCGCTCCGATCCGGAGCATCCGAATCCTCTCCAATGGCAAACACGGCGATGGCTGGCGAGGGCACGGAACAGGACCCGCCGCCCGCCGCTACGGATTGCGCAGCTGCAGGAGCTGCGTCGCCGTCCCCGGCCCGACGGCGAGGGGTGGGCATTCCGCGGTGCCCGTCACCACCGAAGGGACGAGCGATGCGCGGAAGATCCGCGTGCCGTCGGCGAACAGCCGCGCGCCAGTGACGGAATCGCGCGCGGCGGTGTTGACGGTGAACGGGATGGACAGCATCGCGTCGGTGGACGCCACCAGCGGCACGCTCCCCAGCGGTCGGCCATCGAGCGAGACGTCGATCCGTGTGCCGGGCGCCGCGAGCTCCACGCCGGCCAACACGGTGATCGTGATCGTGCCCCCGATGGGCTGCGTGATGTCCACCAGCGTCGGCGGGTCGCCGGCGGTCACCGACCCGAAGCCGAACGCCGGCCCACGCGGGATGGCGACGCGCACCTCGATCGCGGTGCGGGCCGTGAGCGGCGCCGCGAGCGCGTACGCCTCGACGGTCGTGGTGCCCACATGCCCTGCGGTCACCACGCCATCCGCGCTCACCGCCGCGATGCACGGATCGGCCGAGCGATAGCCGACGGCCAGCGACGTGCCGGCGGCCGACGCGCCGGTCGCGGCGACGCGTGCCTCCAGCCGCGACGACTGGCGCGGACGCAGCGAGATGTCCCGTGCCCCTACGGTGACGACCAGCGGCGGCGTCCCCGGCCCGCCCGGCTCAGCCTGCGGCTCCTCACGCGGCGCGGCGGGCGGCTCGCCCGAGGCGCAGCCGGCGGCCAGCAGCGGCGCGCACAGCGTGCGCACGATCCTGCGACGACGATCCGATCCCAACGCACTCCTCCGACTCACGGCCGCTCGTAGCGCCACACGCTCCACGGACGATAGTCGCGCTGCCCGCCTCCCGCCCGCCAGCCGTCGGCGCGCAGCGCGTCGTGCAGCAGCCCGCGGAAGACGCCGTGCGTCACCGCGACGACGGGCGACGCGGTGTCCGCGCGCGCCAGCTCCGCGAGCCATGTCGCCGCCTCGGCCGCCCGCGCCCGCTCGGCCGGCGACGCGTCGGTGCCCCGCGCCAGCGCCGCGAGCCACGCGGCGTGGATCACCATGCCCCACGCCATCAGCGGCAGCCGCAGACGGAAGAAGTCCGGCACCGCGAGCGCGGACTCGCGCAGCAGCGGCGACTCGAGCACCGGGCGCCCCGCGGCCAGACGCGCGGCGGAGGCGCGGGCGCGCGGCAGGTCGCTGCACGCGACGCGAGCGCCGTCCGCGCACGCACGCACCAGCGTCGCGGGCGGCGCGTCGTCGGTGATGCCGGCCGCGTCGTAGGACGTGCGCCACGCGTGCACGCCCGCGGCATCGATCCACCCGCCGCCGTGCACGTGCGCCGAGCGGCCGTGGCGCACGAGGAGGAGCCGTGGCGCGGTCACGACGCGCGCGGGAGGTGTGCGTCGATGAACGCCGCCACGTCGTCGAGTGAGGCCCGCGCGTCGCGCAGCCAGGGCGACAGCAGCTGCCAGCCGTGGAACGCGTCCTCGAACTCGACCAGCCGGCTCGTCCCGCCCGCGGCGATCGCGCCGTCGTGCACGCGCCGCGCGTCGTCCAGCAGCAGCTCGCGCGCGCCGACGTGCAGCAGGAGCGGCGGCAGGCCGTGCAGCGGCGCGAACGCCGGCGACGCGGCGGGATCGCGCGGCGACGCGCCGCCGAGGTACACGGCCGCGAAGTCGGGCATGTTGGCCGGGCGGAACATGTCGCAGCGGCCGTCGTTCGCGCGCACGGACGCACCGCCTCCCGTGAGGTCCGTCCACGGCGAGAGGAGGACGACGCACGCGGGCGCGGGCCAGCCCGCGTCGCGCACGCGCAGCGCCAGCGACAGCGCGAGGCCGCCGCCGGCCGAGTCGCCGGCGACCGCGATCCTGCCAGCGGGGACGCCCGTGTCGAGCAGCCAGCGGTACGCGGCCGCGGCGTCGTCGAGCGCGGCGGGGAAGCGTGCCTCGGGCGCGAGCCGGTAGTCGAGCGCCAGCACGCGCTGCCGCGTGCGGCGCGCCAGCGCGGCGGTCAGCGGCCGGTAGACGGCGGGGCTGCACGAGACGAAGCCGCCGCCGTGCACGTAGAGCACGACACCCGGCCGCGTGTCGCGCGGGACGAGCCACTCGCCGCGGAGGCCGGGCGCCTCGAGCGGCTCGCGCCGCAGCCCGCGCAGCATCAGCTGGCCGTACGCGGCCGGCGCGCCGAAGAGCCGTCGCGCGCGTCGCACGAGGGCGTGCTCGTCCCCCCAGTCGCGGCGCCGGATCAGCGCGCTCACCGCGCGGGCGACGGCGCGCGTGCGCCAGCCGCCGCGCGTGTCGGGCGGACGCACCTCAGGCGGCACGCATCGTCGCGGCGTCGCGCTTCGCGGCGTTGGCGCGGCGCGCGCGGATGGGAAGGAGCCAGAGGTAGATGCCCGTCACCCAGAGGCCGAGCACGATCACCGCGACCGGCAGGAAGACGAGCAGCTTCACGCGGTCGTGGAAGAACGAGCCGTCGTGCAGGCTCTCGATCAGGTCCGAGCGGCGGTACGCGACCTGGAGCACCGCGCCGGTCGCGACGTCCAGCTGCACCTCCCAGCGCGACGTGCCGACGACCTTGAGGATCCCCTTCGACGGCCGCACGTCGACGCGGTCCACGTCCTCCCAGCTGCGGATGCCGGCCTGCGGCACCGCCTGCACGCGCGCCAGCACGTCGGGGAGCGAGAGCGCGGGCACGTGCACCGCGCCGCGCTGCTCCGGCGGCTGCACCCACGGCACCTGCTTCTTCACCTGCAGCAGCAGCCCCGTGCCGATCACGAGGAGGAACGGCAGGGCGACGAGCACGGCGCCCCAGCGGTGGAGGCGGCGGTTCCAGACGCGCGGGTTGGGCATCGCGTGCGGCGGTGAAGCGTCGTGAGGCGGAGAGGCGGACGCGCGCGGGGCGCTCCCCATGATACGCGCCGCCGACGCTGCCGTTGCCGATCGGGTGTCCGGCGCGCCCGTGCCCTGTGGCCTGTGGAGGAATCCGGAGCATCCGCATCCCCCCAACAGGCAACGGGTCCGGCGCGGTCAGCCGCCCTCCGCCGCGCGGCGCACGTTGCGCAGCATGAGGATGCGCAGCAGCCCGCTGAACGGCCGCACCACCAGCCAGTAGGCGCGGAAGGCGCCGCGCGCCGCGCGGTCCGCGCAGCGCACGCGCGTCTCGGTCGCCAGCCGCGTGCGGCCGTCCTCCGTGGGCCGGAGCTCGAAGCTCCACGCGGCCTGCGCGGCGCCCGGCGGCGGGCCCGCGGCCCACGTGCGCGGATCGGTCGGCACGAGTCCGCCCGCGGGCGTCCAGAAGCGCCCCGTGAGCCCGAGCACGATCCACGCGCCCGTCGACTCGCCGAGCGTCGCGAAGCCGCCGCGCCGCAGGTCGGCGAGCGTCGTCGGTCCGCGGCGCAGGCGGCCCGTGCGCAGCGCCAGCAGCACGCGCGCGACCGGCCCGCCCAGGTCGGCCGCGTGCAGCGCGCGCCACACCGCCGCGGCGTCCGCGCGCACGTCCACCGCGTGGCGCTCCACGGCGTCCGGATCGGGAAGGTAGACGTCGAGCGGGGACCGCATCCCGGAAGATGCGGTCCCCGGCTCGCGCGCACCATGACGCATCATCACGCACCATCGCGCATCATCGGCCCGACGCGCGAGTCAGCTGCAGGCGGCGCGCTCCCACTCGCGCACCATCACCAGGTCGCGGTTCTCGTCCATGGTGTAGTGCTGCGTGTAGGTGAGCGTGTACGTCTCCATCGTGTCGCGCGCGCGCAGCGTCCACACGATGCGCTGGTGGCCGATCACGCCGCGCTCCGCGTAGTGGCCCCAGATGTTCGAGCGCTCGACGACGCGGTACGGCTGGCCGGTGACGGTGCCGACGCCCTGCAGCCCGTCGGGGATCGAGAGCTGGTGGAAGCGCACGGTGCCGTCGGGCGTGCCGATGGACGTGGTCTTCTCGCGGATGCGCCCCGACAGCGCGACCGGCTCGCTCGTGCGGCCGTCGCTGCAGTAGAACGTCACGACGCCTCCCTCGAGGTCGTAGACGGTCTCGTTCTCGCGCGACGGCGCGTCGTTCGTGTTGTCGGCGGCGGTGACGCGCGACGGCGCAGTGCCGCTGGCGCGTCGCGGCGCGGTGGGCGTGGCGTCGCACGCGGCGAGCAGCAGGAGCGCGGCGCCGAGCGCGGGACGGCGGATGGGCAGCATGGGATCTCTCCGGTGGCAGGCGAGGAGGGGAGCCGACGTCGGTTCCGCGTCGGTCCCACCTCCTGCTGCGGAGAAATCGCGCGCGACCCGACACGCGGATCGCGCGAGGCGGCGTTCAGTCGCGGCGCACGAGCGCGCGGCGGCGGGCCTGCACGGCGGCGACGTTCCGGTCGAAGCGCGCCCGCTGCGCCGGCGTCAGCACCAGGCGCTCCTCGGCCATCATCTGGTCGATGTTCTCGACGAGGCGCGCGCGCGTCACCGAGTCGGCGGCCGGCTGCTCGTCGTCGCCGATGATCGAGTCGCGCGCCGCGGCGTAGCGCTCGTTGATGTCGCGCACGCGCGCCTGCTGCCGGGGCGTGAGCGTGATGCCCGTCATCACGAACCCGCCCACGGGGCGCACGACCATCTCGTGCGACGGGGCGGCCGTGGCGGAGGCCGGGGCGAGGATCGTCTGCGCGACGACCGGCAGCGTGAAGGCGCCGATCACCAGCGTGGCCCGCAGCACTGTGGCGGCGATGCGCATGGCGTGTCCTGGACGGTTCGCGCGCCGGGACTCCCGGCCGGGCTGGCCGGGCCGCACGCGCTACGTCGGGGACGGGCCGGCCGCGCGGCGGGTCACGCGCGGACCGTCACGCTGGTGGCCTGCGAGACTGCGGGCTGCGGGCTGCGGGCTGCGGATCGGGCCTCGGGACGCGTCGGCGCACCGGACCCGTTCTCCTCTGGAGAGGACGCGGATGCTCCGGATCGGAACGGATCGGACGGATCGCTCCGCTCGGCACACGGGGCGTCGCCTCCATGCGGAGCGATCCGAAGGACCCGTTCCGATCCGGAGCATCCGCATCCCCCAAGAGTCACAGGAGCCCGGCGCTCCCGCCTAGGGGCCGTCCTGTTCGGCCGGGGCGGGGCGCCAGGGGACCGTGGGCGGCGTGTGGAGGCCCGGCGGGAGACCCGGCGGCGGGCCCCAGGGCCGGGCCGGCGGACCGGCGGCCGCCGAACGGGCCGCCGCCTCGCGCGCGGCGAGCCGCCGGCGCACGATCGTCTCCGTCAGCCCGGCGCCCGTCCCGACGCCGCCGAAGAAGAGCGAGAGGATGTCGACCAGCCGCACGCGGTCGCGCAGCGCCAGCGCGCCGAGCAGGCCCACCAGGGCCGAGCAGGCGGTGACGAGGACCGGGAGGCGCTGCGCGACCGCGCGGGGGAGGGGCATCGGCGCGGCTCCGCTACTGGCCCCGGCGTCCCGACTTCTGCGACGTCGCGTGCGGCTTCACGCGCGCCGGCGGCGCGGAGCGGTCGCGCGCCTCGCTCCGGTGGTCCTGGTCGACGGCCCGCGTGTGCATCGGCGCCGGTGAACGGCCCGGGTCGTCCGCGTGCGCGCCCGGCGCGTGCAGCTGGTGCAGCTGATGCGGCTGCTGCGGGTGGCGCGAGAAGTCGGGGATCGGCCGCGGCGAGTGCTTCTTCATGGAGCCTCCTGCACGGCGTGCGCGGGCGTCCGCCCCCCGGCGGCGCGTCCGCGGCGCGATGCGCGTGCCCGTCGAAGCTCGCGCGCGCGGGCCGCCCGCGCCAGCAGTCCGCCCGTCCGGCTCAGCGGACGACGAGCGTGCGCGTCAGCACCCAGGGCACGGTCGTCCAGGCCGTCTCGCGGCCGCGGTTGGCGCCCTGGACCTGCACCACCATCCGCCCGCGGCCGCCGGCGCGCAGCGCGACGCGGTGCTCCAGGAACTTGAGGTCGTCCGTGCAGATCTCGGCGCCCGTGTTGTGGTGGAAGAGCGAGACCACGGCGAGCGTGTCCGCCGCGCGCACGGTGGGCGGGCGCACCTCGCGCACGCAGCCGCCGCCGAAGGTCGTCGCCACGAGCGTGAACGTCGCGCCCGCGGCCACCGTGTCCGGCAGCGACACCGCCGCGTCCTGCTCCGCGAAGCGCACGAGCGCCGGCTCCGTGCGGGCACCGGTGACGGCGACGGGCCCGTCGACGGACGCGGGATCGCAGGCGGTCAGGGCGGCGATCAGTGGGAGCCGGAGGAGACGGCGCATGGCGAGAGCTCGTTGTGGGCTGCGTGCTGCGTGGAGTCGCGCCGGTGCCTGTGCCTGTTGGTGAGGATACGGATGCTCCGGATGCAGCGGATACTCCGGATCGTCCCACGTGGCGGCGACGCCCCATGCACCGCGCGGAGCGATCCGAATGATCCGTTCCGATCCGGAGCATCCGCATCCTCACCAAAGGCCCAACAGGTCCAGCATACCGGACCATGAAGAGCGATCGAATCGTCAGGGCGCGTGCACGCCCAGCCGCTCCAGCAGCCAGGCATCCATCGGGTCCGACTGCGCGGGCACGCGGTAGTGCCCCGTCTCCGGCACGATGATGACCTGCTTCGGCGCGGTGATGACGTTGTAGACCGCGTACGAGCTGGTCGGCGGCACGGTCGTGTCGTTGTAGCCCCACGCGTAGATGCCCGGCACGCGCAGCAGCCGCGCGAAGTTCACCGTGTCGTAGTACTTCAGCGTCTCCATCTTCTCGGGCTTCGCCTTCATCCCCACCGTGTCCTGGAACACGTGCGGCCAGCCGCCCGCGCGGCCGTGCAGGTAGCCGAAGTGGTCCGACATCGCCGGATAGCTGGAGGCGATCGCCTTCACGCGCGGGTCGAGCACGCCGGCCATGATCGCCAGCGCCCCGCCCTGGCTGCCGCCCTGCACCACGTAGCGCGTCGAGTCCACCTGCGGCAGCGACATCAGGAAGTCGCCCGCGCGCACCACGCCCACCAGTACCCGCTTGTAGTAGTACAGGTCACGGTCCTCGATCCCCGCCCGCATGTAGTTCTGCAGCGCGGTGGCGCGCAGCTCGTTGTAGAGCAGCGAGTCGCGGTCGACCGGGATGCCGTGGATGCCGATCGCGAGGTGCACCACGCCGCGCCGCGCCGTCGCCACGCTGGGGAAGTACGGCCGCACGCCGGCGCCCGGCACGACGAGCATCGCCGGGTACCTCCCCGGCTTCGTCGGCACCGAGAGCATCCCGTACAGCCGGCTGCCGACGCGCTGGTTCTGGAAGGAGACGTGGTAGACGTCCACCTCCGGCGTCGAGCGCTCGGGGAGCCGCGTCATCACCGGCGCCAGCGGCGTGCGGCGCGCGTCGGCGACCGCCTTCCGCCAGAACGCCTCGAAGTCGGCGGGCATCGGCGTCGTCGGGCGCAGCCGCTCGGGCGCGAAGCCGGCCGTCGCCATCGCGGTGTAGGTCACGCTGTCCAGCCGGATCGACGCCGTCGCGCGCAGGAAGCCCGGCTCCGGGAGCGCACCGCGCAGCGTCGCCGCACCACTCGACAGGTCGACGGTGTCGCGCCGCATCGCGGGCATGCGCTCGCGCGCCAGGTCCACGCGCACGCGTGCACCCGGGATCGGACGCCCCGCGCGCACCAGCGACACCCGAAAGCGCGCCGTGTCGCCGAGGGCGTACTTCCAGTCGGGGCGGTCGAGCGTGACGACGAGGTGGACGCTCGTGTCGGCGCCGGCGGGCGGCGCGGGCACCTGCGCACGGGCAGCGGCGGGGAGCGCGAGCGCGAGCGCGACGAGGAGGCGGGGACGCATCGAGCGGATCACGGCGTGGTCACGGCGTGGCGGCGGCGATGAGCGCGCGGTAGTGCGGCAGCTGCGCGTACAGGTTGTGGCCCGGGCAGGCGGTGGTCGCGAAGTCGCGGTGCGCGCCCAGCCGCGTGGCGGGAATGCCGAAGCGCCGCGCGAGCGCGGGCACCAGCACGTCGAGCGTGCGCCGCTGCGCCTCGGTCAGCGTCTCCGTCTCGAAGTTCCCCTCGACGACGACCAGCAGGTGGCCGGTGGGGTCGTACGGCGTGTTGGAGTCGCCGACGTAGCGCCACTCGCGCCCCTCGACGACCGTGCCGTCGGTGGTGACGTAGAGGTGGTACGGCACGTCGGCCCACTGCTTCTTCACGCGCCCGTCCGCCAGCCGGTCCTCGCGCTGCGAGAACTGCTGCAGCGCGCGCAGCTTCTCGCCCGGCGTGCGCGCGGGCGCCTGCGCGACGCCGGTGTGGTGGATGGTGAGCCGGTCGGGCACGTGCTCCTTCATGGAGAGCACGGGCGCGTGCGCGCCCCACGCCGCGCGCGACAGGTAGGGCAGCGTGGCCGGCACCACGGACGCGGGGGCGGGGGCGGGGCGGCGCGCGTGGCAGCCGGCGAGCGCCGCGAGCGTGGAGGCCAGCAGCGCCGCGCGCATCGAACGTCGGATCATGAAGTCTCCCGTCAGCTCGCGCGCGGCAGCACGAGGGTGAAGGTGCTGCCCGTCCCGAGGACGCTCTCGACCGTCAGCTCGCCGCCCATGCCGCGCGCGAGGTCGCGGCTGATCGCCAGCCCGAGGCCGACGCCCTCCTGCGTGCGCGTGCGCGAGGCGTCCACCTGCACGAACGGCTCGAAGACGCGCTCCAGCTCCGCGGCCGCGATCCCGCGGCCGGTGTCCGACACGTGGATCGCCACGCGGTCGGCGCCCGGCGTGCACCACATCGCCAGCCGCCCGCCCGGCTCCGTGAACTTGATCGCGTTCGACAGCAGGTTGAGCACGATCTGCTGCACCTTCTCGCGGTCGGCGCGCAGCGCCAGCTGCGCCGGCTCGCACGGCGTCACGGTGAGCGACAGGCGGCGCGCGTCCAGCTGCGGCGATACGAGCGTCACGCACGTCGCCAGCGTCGCCGCCACGGGCACGTCGGCCACGTCGTAGCGCACCGCGCCCGCCTCCACGCGCGTGTAGTTCAGCACCTCGTTGATGAGGCCCAGCAGGTGGCGCTGGCTGGTCTGGATGCGCGCCAGCGCGGTGCGCTGCTCCTCCGTCACCGGCCCGTGGATGCCGAGCTCGATCAGCTCCGCGTAGCCGCCGATGGCATTGAGCGGCGTGCGCAGCTCGTGCGACATCACGGCGAGGAACTCGCTCTTCGCGCGGTTGGCCGCCTCCGCGGTCGCCAGCGCGGCCTCCGCGTCGCGCCGCGCCTGCACGAGCTCCGTCACCTCGGTGGCGACGACGGCCATCGCGTACACCGCGCCCGTCTCGTCGCGCAGCGGCTGGTAGACGATGTTGAAGAAGTGCTCCGTGTGCTTCCCGGTGCCGTCGGTGTCGAGGCGCGTCTGCTGCGCGGGCAGGCGGAGCGGCGTGCCGCCGTCGTAGATATGCTCGACCAGCTCGAAGATCCCCTGCCCCACGAGCTCGGGGAACGCCTCGCGCATCGAGCGGCCGACGACGTCCTCGCGGCGCTTCTTCACGATCGCGCACCACGCGTCGTTCACCACCTCGTACACGTGCTCGCGCCCGCGCGCGATGTACATCGACACCGGCGCCTGCGAGATGATGCGCTCCAGGTGCTCGCGCGCCGCGTGCGCCTGCGCCAGCGCCGCCTGCTCGGCGCGCCGCAGCCGCGCGCGCTCCGAGATGTCGCTGAAGCTGATCGCCACCTCGTCGGGCGCGGCGCGCACCACCGAGACGCGGAACGCCGTGTCGAGGCCGTCCGCGTCGTACTCCATCTCGGTCTGGAACGGCACGCCGCGGTCGGCGACGGCCGCGTAGGCGGTGAACAGCCCCGACGCCTCGGCGTGCGGGAAGAGCGTCCGCATGCGCAGGCCCGTCACGGTCGGCGCCGCGCCCGCCAGCAGCGCGTCGGCGGCCGGGTTCGCGTACACGTACTCGAAGTCCTCGACCGCGCCCCCCGCGTCGCGGACCGCGCGCGCCAGCACGAAGCCGTCGGGCGAGCCGTCCTGCACCGCGCGGAAGCGCGCGAACTGCGCCTCCGACTCCGCGCGCGCCGCCTGCTCCGCCTCGAACAGGCGCGCGCGCTCCAGCGCCTGCGCGCACTGGTGCGCGACCGTCAGCGTGAGCGCGCGCGCGTCGTCGTCGAACGCGCGCGGCGCGTCGTACGCAGCGCCCACCACGCCCAGCACGCGCCCGTCCACCACCAGCGGCGCGACGGCATTGGCGTGGTGGCCCGTCGCCTCCAGCAGCGGCAGCACCGCCGGGAAGCGCGCCGCCCAGTCGTCGCGCGACGCGAGGAACTCCGCCTCGCCGGTGCGCGCCACCGCGGCCAGCGGCACCGGCGCGTCGAGCGGGATGCGCCGCCACTCCTCCTGCACGTCGTCGGGCATCGCGCCGGCGCGCATGATCTCGAGGTGCGTGCCGTCGGGCGCGAGCCGCGCGATCACGATGCCCACCGCCTGCAGCACCGCCGCGGCGTGCGCGACGACCGCCTGCGCCACCTCGTCCACCGTGGACGCCACCGCCAGCGCCGCCGACAGCGCCTGCAGCCGCTCCGCGCGGCGCGCCGTCGCCGCGAGCGCCGCCTCGGCGTCGTGGCGCGCGGTCACGTCCTCGTGCGTCAGCACCACCTGCTCCACCGCGCCCGTCGCGCCGCGCACGGGATACAGGTGCGCCTGCGTCCACAGCACGCGCCCGCGGCCGACCGCGTGCTCCATCTCGTAGCGCAGCGGCGGCATCGAGACCGCCTCGCCCGCGAACGCGCGGCGCACCAGCGGCAGCACGCCCGCCGCCTCCAGCTGCGGGTCGGTGAGCACCGAGTAGTCGGGCGGCACGTCGGCCAGCGCCGCGCCCCACAGCCGCTCGAACGCGGGGTTCACGGCCACGGGATGGCCCGACGCGTCGTAGACGACGGTGCTGACGGGGCTCTGCGCGAACGCCGCCGCCAGCCGCGCGGCCAGCGCGTCGCGCTCGCGGGCGGCGGCGGCCGCGGTGGCGCGCTCCGTGTCGTCGCGCACCGTCAGCACGGCGCCCAGCCGCTCGCCGCGCGGGCCCACCAGCGGGCGCGCGCTGCCGACCGCGTGCGCCTCGGTGCCATCGGGGCGGCGGATGCGCCAGCGCGCGTCCACCGTGGTCTCGCCGCGGCGCACCGCGCGCGCCAGCGGCAGCTCGTCGGCGGGGTACGGCCGGCCGTCCTCGGTGAGGAGGCGGTACGCATCGGCGTACTGCTCGGGCAGGACGTCCAGGCGCGACACGCCGTGCAGCCGCGTCGCGGCGTCGTTCACGAAGGTGATGCGCCCCGCGGCGTCGGTGACGATGACGCCCTCGGCCAGCTGGGCGAGCGCGGCGAGCAGCGGATCGGGGCCGTCGGCCGCGGCGTCGTGGCCGGGCACGCCTTCGGCGATCGCGTCCTTCGGTCCCGACGTCATGCCCCTCGCCTGCCCTCCGCTGCTGGTGTCCGGCCGCCCGATCCGTCATGCAAGATGCACGCGGGACCGGGCGCGCGCCTCAGAGGCGGTAGATGGTGATCATCGTGTCGTCGAACGCGCGGTGCAGCGCGCCCGGCGGCAGCACGTGGTCGCGCGCATGCTCGGCCGCCAGCACGCGGGCGAAGCGGCGCGCCTGCCAGCTCTCGATCACGCGGTCGAGCTGCCGCGAGCCGTACGGCGGGTCGACGAACGCCACGTCGTAGGCGTCCTCCCTGAGCGCGCCCGCGAACGGCAGCGCGTCCACGACGTGGATGCGCGCCTTCTCGCGCACGCGCAGCGCGGCGACGTTCGCCTTCAGCGCGTGCAGGCTGGACGGGCGGAACTCGACGAAGTCGGCCCACTTCGCGCCGCGCGAGATGGCCTCCAGCCCCAGCGCGCCGGTGCCCGCGTACAGGTCGAGCACGCGCGCGCCCTGGATGTCGGGCGCGAGCACGTCGAGCAGCGCGGCGCGCACGTGCTCCGCGGTGGGCCGCACGCGGAAGTCGCGCGGCGAGGTGAGGTCGCGGCCCGCGAACCTGCCGCCGACGATCCTCATGCCTGGGGAGGGATGGAGAGACGCATCGCCTCCGAAGCTAGCGAGCCGACGACGAGCCGGGGTGACGGCGTCCGTCAGAGCGGCACGACGACGGTGTGCACGCTGTCGGGCACGGGACCGGTGGGCGACGGGCGCGCGTACCACCACACGACCAGCGCCTCGCGGCCGCGCGCCAGCCCGTTCCGCGTCGCGTCGAAGCGCGTCGTGTCCACGGCGCCGGGCGCGAGCGCGGGGCAGCGCACGGGATCCACGCACGGCGCCCAGAGGATGAGCGCATACCGCTCGCGGTCGATCGCGAAGGTGTGCACCGGGCGCGCGCCGCGGTTGGCCACGCGCAGCTCGCCCTCGGCCACGGTGATCGCGAGCGGGTCGACCGGCGCGTCGGGCCCGGTGAGCCAGCCGCACGCGCCCGTCACGAGCGGGGCGAGGAGCACGGCGAGCAGGCGGAGGAAGGGACGGCAGCGGCGCATGCCGATGCGTACCACGCGCGCGCCGCCCGCGTCACCGGCGTGCCCGCGCGTTAGCTTCGCCCGCATGCCTGCCGCCGCCGCCGGATGCCGCACCATCGCCGTCCCCGATCCCGAGTCGGCGACGCCGATCCCGATCGTCGTCCTCTACCCGGCCGACGCGCCCGCGCACCCCACGCGGCTCGGCCCGTACACGCTGGACGTGGCGATGGACGCGCCGGTCGCGGCGGGGACGTATCCGCTGGTGCTCGTGTCGCACGGCTCGGGCGGCTCGCACCTGGCCTACCGCGACCTCGCGGCGCATCTGGCGCGCGCGGGGTTCGTCGCCGCGCTGGTCGAGCACCCGGGCAACAGCCGCAACGACAACAGCCGCGTGGACACCGAGGCGAACCTCGCCGCGCGGCCACGCCACCTGCGGCTGGTCGTCGACCACCTGACGGCCGACGTCGCCGTCGGGCCGCACCTCGCGCCGGACGCGGTGGCGATCGTGGGCCACTCGATGGGCGGCTACACCGCGCTCGCCGCGGCCGGCGGACGGCCCACGGCGTTCCCGCGCGAGACGGCGGACGGCATGTCGCGCGAGGTGCCGGTGCCGCGCGACCCGCGCGTGCGCGCGCTCGTGCTGCTCGCGCCGGCGACGCCGTGGTTCATGGCGCCGGGCGCGCTGCGCGACGTGCGCGTGCCGATCCTGATGCTGACGGCGGAGCACGATCCGCACACGCCCGAGGGGCACGCGGTGATCGTGAAGCGCGGCCTGCCGCCGGAGACGCCGCTGACGCATCGCGTGGTGCCGAACGCGGGCCACTTCTCCTTCCTCGGCCCCTTCCCGCCGGCGATGACGCACGCGGGCTTCGCGCCGTCGCAGGACCCGCCGGGCTTCGACCGCGCCGCGTTCCACGCCGAGCTGCACGGGGAGGTGGAGGGCTTCCTGCGCGGCGTGTTCGGTTCCGCCACGCTTTAGCTTTCGAGCATGTCGTCCCCCACGCCCAGCCCCACGCCGGCGCCCACGCCGTACGAGCAGCTCGGCGGCGACGCCGGCATCCGCCGCCTGGTGGACCGCTTCTACGACCTGATGGACACCGCGCCCGAGGCCCGCACGGTGCGCGCGCTGCACGCGGCCAGCCTCAAGGCGTCGCGCGAGAAGCTCTACCTGTTCCTCACCGGCTGGACCGGCGGCCCGCCCGTGTACGTCGAGCAGCACGGCCATCCGCGGCTGCGCATGCGCCACTTCCCGTTCCGGATCGCGGAGCGCGAGCGCGACGAGTGGCTGTGGTGCATGGACCGCGCGCTGGACGAGCAGGAGATGCCGGACGCGCTGCGGACGATGCTGCGCGAGAAGCTGCACGCGCTGGCGGACCACATGCGGAATCATCCGGGCTGACGCTGCGTGCTGCGTGCACGGCCGCTCGGGACGTGTCGGTGCGCCGGACCCGAACGGCGAACGGCAGCAAGGATGAGATCTGACAAGATCTGATAAGTGCGGATGGCTCCGCGTCGGGCGACGTTCCTCGCCCCTGTGCGGAGCATCGGCGTTTATCAGACCTTATCCGATCTTCATCCGTGCAATGCCGTTCGGGTCCGGCGCGTCGCTACCAGACACGCCGCACGCCGCACGCAGCCTTCAGGGTCGAAGCTCCATCCGCTCGCGCAGCCCCAGAAATCCCTCCCGCTCGTAGAACGCGCGCGCCGCGGCGTTGAACGCGTAGACCTCCAGCGACACGCCGTCGCAGCCGCGCGCCGTGGCGGCCTCGCGTACGGCGGCGAGGAGCGCGTGCCCGATGCCGCGGCCGCGGTGCGAGCCGGCGACGGCCATCGCGTGCACGTGCAGCAGCGCCGCCGCGCGCTTGTACGGCGACGCCGGCGTCACCTGCGTCTCGGCGTGCGCGTAGCCGACCACCGCGTCCGCGTCGTCGACGGCGACGAGCAGCAGGTGGCCGGGCTGCGCGAGCAGGTGCGCCATGCTCTCGGCCGTGGCGACGGCGGGCGACGGCGGCTGGAAGAGGTCGGGGTGCGCGGCGTGGTGGAGCGCGTGCACCTCGAGCGCGATCGCGGCTACCGCCGCGCAGTCGGCGGGGGCAGCGGGGCGGACGTGCGGCATCGGTCCGGGCGTCAGTACAGTCGTCGGTAGAGCGCGGGCGTCGTCGGCATGTCGCGGTGCGTGCGCTGGCGCCCCCACAGCCGCTCGCACGAGATGCGGCCCACGAGGCGCGTCGTGTCGTTCTCGCCGCCGCCGTGCGGCATGTCCAGCGCGAGCGAGTCCGCGCCCGCGAGCTGCACGCGCGAGAACGGCTCCGGATCGGTGCGCACGCCGTTGCCCGACGACGACTCGCTGACGCCGTCGATCCCGTCGCCCGCCTGCCAGAGCGTGATCCAGACGCCGACCGTGTCGCCCGTGCTCGGGTCCTCGCGCACGTCGGCGTACACCGCGCTGTCGCCCGACAGGCAGCCGAACAGGCGGTGCGGCAGCTCGTCGTCGTCGCCCGTGTACCGCGCCACGTCGACCGCGCGCGCCGATGGCGCCGCCGGCGGCGTGGACGGCGCGGGCGCGCGCTCCACGTCCGCGCCCGCGCACGCCGCCAGCAGCGTCGTCAGGGTCACCACGCCCGCGAGCGCCGGCCGCACGGTCAGTACGCCTTCTCCACCGCGCGCAGCGCGGCCACCACCGCCGACAGGTCGCGCTCGGCCGAGTCCGGGCGGTGCAGGTCGTCGCGCGCGATCTCGCGCAGCCGCCGCTCCACCTGCACGTCCGACGCGCCGCGCATCAGGAGGCTGAACAGGTCGTGCGCGTACGGCGCGTACTCCTTGTGCGGCCCCGGCTGCTCGTGGACGCCGAGGGGGTCCCACTGCTGGAGCAGGACGCGCTCGATCACGACCTCCGCCGATTCCTTCTCCGCCATGGGGCCTCCGGGTCTGGAGTGAACCGCCGACTGCTCCCTCAACTCGCCATCGGGCGCGAGGCGCGTCAAGATCCGCGACGTCCCCGCAGCACCTTCCACCACGACGCGGCCGCGACCACCAGCGCGAACGCCAGCAGCGCCCACGTGACGGGGCGCACGCGCGCGCTCGTGAGCACGCCGCCCAGCAGCCAGAGCGCGATGATGGTGACGAGGAGCGCCTGGAAGAGCGCGTGCCGCAGCAGGTCCATGCGCGAATGCTAAGGCATCGCGCACGGGCCGGGCGCCTACGGGCCGTCTACCGGTCGTCGCGCCCGTCCAGCCGCTCGGCCGCGTACTGCACGGCGAAGGCGTGCGCGTCGGCGACGTCGTCGGGCACGTCGATCCACTCGCCGAGGGCGTCGCGGTACTCCTCGCCGGCCTGCTCGCGCGCGTCGGCGGCCGTCGGATGCCACGTGTCGCCGCCGATCTCGCCGTGCGCCGTGTAGCGGAAGAGCATCGCGCCGGGCGACTCCGCGTCCTCGCCCGCGACGAGCAGCAGGACGTCGGCGGCCGGGAGCATCTTCGCCGGATCGAGCGGGAAGTTGGTGGTGTGCGTCAGGTGCCGCGCGCCGTCCATCGCGCCGATGAGGGCGATCGCGCGCACGCGCTGGGAGTCGGTCACGGGTCGTCCGGAACGGGAGGGGCCGCGGACCGCGGCAGGGGACGCAGGGCGCGGCTAGAGTAGCACGCGCCCGCCTCGGCCCGCCAGACGGGGGCGCGCCGGGCGACGGGCCGCGGATTCGCCGGCGGCGTAGCCCGCCCGTCGCGCCGGACCCGTTGGCCTCTTGGCGGGATGCGGATGCTCCGGATCGGAACGGATCGAACGGATCGTTCCACTCGGCGCGTGGGACGTCGCCGCCACGCGGGGCGATCCGAATGATCCGTTCTCATCCGCAGCATCCGCATCCCCCCAGAAGGTCCGAAGGGGTCCGGCGCGCTACTCCACGAAGCGCAGCTCCGAGAGCAGCGCTACGAGGTGCGCGCGGCCCAGCCGCGACCAGACGTTGTAGAGGCACCCCTGTCCGGCGATCTGCAGGTAGGCGAGATGGCTCGGGCCGGTGCCGCCCTCGAGGCCATAGCCGGCCGAGCTGCCGTCGGCCCAGCGGAGCGTGTCGGGCCAGGCGTAGGACGCGCCGTCGGCGGTGGTGCCGCTGCCCGCGACACCGAAGGCGCCGCGCTGCCCCGGCCGGTCGTAGGCGACCGCCCAGCCGCCCGAGTAGGTCGCGGCGCGCGGGATCGCGCCGGCGCCCTCGCCCAGCGCGCGCGGCGCGACCAGGGCGCAGGTCGCGCGGTTGGCGGCGCGCGTCCACTGGGCGCGGTAGACGGCCGGCACCGCGGAGGCGCTCAGGCGCGCGCCCGTCCATGGCGCCGGCGGCAGCGTGGGAGCGGGTGCAGGCCCGGGTGCAGGCCCGGGTGCAGGCGACGCCGGCGTGTCCACCCCGCCGCCGGCAGCGGGGGCGCAGGCGGCCACGGACGCCGCGAGCAGGAGGAGCAGGGCGGGCCGGACGGATGGGGTGAACGGCGGCATGGCCGGGCAGGGAGGCGCCATCCGTGCCGCGGCGCGGGCGCGAGGGCGCTCTTGAATGAACATCTGACTCGGGTAGGTTGGTGTCCCGAACGAACCCCGAATCGTCGCCCCAACGCTGGAGGTCCGCCGTGTCCACCGCCGCCGCATCCTCACCCGCCGCCTACACGGGGTCCGCCGCCATCGCCCTGACGCCGGAGGCGCTGCGCGCGCACTGGCAGGGCCACCGCCGGCTGACGCGCCGGGTGATCGAGGCGTTCCCCGAGGACCAGCTCTTCACCTTCGCGGTGGGCGGCATGCGGTCGTTCGGCGTGCTCGCCCTGGAGATGCTGAGCATGGCCGCGCCGATGGTGCGGGGGAGCGTGACGGGCGAGTGGGAGACGACGTTCGACCGCGCCCCGCGCCCGAAGGCCGAGCTGCTGAAGGCGTGGGACGAGAGCACGGCGGAGATCGACGCGCTCTGGGGGCAGATCCCGCCGGCGCGCTTCCAGGAGACGACGACCGCGTTCGGCCAGTACACGGCGCCGCTCTACGAGCTGCTGCTGTACTGCGTGGACAACGAGATCCACCACCGCGGGCAGGGCTACGTGTACCTGCGCGCGCTGGGGATCACGCCGCCGCCGTTCTTCGAGCGGGAGTGAACGACGCGCTGCGTGCTTCGTGCTGTGTGCTGCGTGGTGCGTGAACGGCCTCGGGACGCTTCGGCGCCCTGGGGCCGTTTGGCCTTTGGAGAGAATGCGGATGCTCCGGATGAAGCGGATGCTGCGGATGGCTCCTCGCGGTGCATGGAGCATCGCCGCCACGCGGAGCGATCCGAATGATCCGTTCCGATCCGGCGCATCCGCGTCCTCCCCAAAGGCAGCAGGGGTCCGGCGCGCGAGCCCCGGAACGACATTGGACAGGATGACAGGATGACGCAGAGGCTCCGCCCCGGCGCTTGGAGCAGCGCGCCACGCGGAGCCTCTGCGTCATCCTGTCATCCTGTCTTCTTGCAGTCGTCGTTCAGATCCGCAGCCCGCAGCCCGCAGCCTCACTGCCCTGCCACGCCCACCTGGATCCCCCGCCACTTCCCCTGGTTGAACCGCCACACGCTCAGCGCGCACCGCGTCGCGTGGCCCACCAGGATCGCCACCCAGACGTGCAGCGGCTGCAGCGTCCCCGTCTCCCGGACCACGAAGCAGATCCCCAGCGGCACCGCGATCTGCGAGACGATCGAGATGTAGAGCGGGCTCTTGGTGTCGCCCGTGCCCTGCAGCCCGCCCGTGTACGTCAGCGCGACCGTGATGAAGAGCCCCGAGAGGCTCAGCACGCGCAGGAGCTGGGTGCCGATCTCCACGACGTCGGGCTCGTTCATCCCGAACACCGCCAGCAGCTGCCGCGGGATCAGCAGGAACGCGAGCCCGATCAGCGCCGCGCCCGCGAGGCCGAAGCGCGCCGCGACGTGCACCGCCGCCTCCGCGCGCTCCGGCTGGTGCGCGCCGAGGTTCTGCCCCGCGACCGCGGCGGCGGCGCCCATCAGCCCCACTGACGTCCACGTGATGAGCGAGAAGAGCTGCGAGTACGACACCGCGAACGCCGCCTGCGCCGCCGCGCTCTGCGCCAGCGAGCCGATGAACGAGAGCATCAGCACGCCGCCGACGTTCATCGCGATCCCCTGCACGCCCGCGGGCAGCCCGAAGCGGAAGAGCGAGCGGATGATCGTCCAGTCGGGCCCGAAGCCGTGGTGTCGCGGGAACTTCACCACCCACCCGCCGCCCCACAGCTTCGCCAGCGCGTAGATGCCGACGAGCCCCATCGCGATCACCGTCCCCATCGCCGAGCCGGCGGTGCCGAACGCGGGGATCGGACCGAGGCCGCGGATGAGGATGACGTTGAGCACCAGGTTCAGCACCGTCGCCACGATGCCGATCACCATCGGCGTGCGCGCGTCGCCGGCCGAGCGGAGCGCGCCGCCGAGCATGAAGAAGACGAGCATCCCGCTGCTGCAGAGGAACATGATCCGCAGGAACGGGAGCGCCTCGGCCTTCACGCGGGGCGCGGCGTTCACGAAGTCGAGCAGCACCGGCGACGCGAACCATCCCACCGGCGCCATCACGAACAGCGAGATGCCGATCGCCGTCAGGAAGCCCTGGTAGACCGTGCGGTCCACGCTCTCCTCGTCGCCCGCGCCGGCGAAGCGCGCGACCAGCACGCTCATCCCGGTGAACAGCGACGAGATGAAGGCGATGACGACGAGGAAGATCTGCCACGCCACGCCGATGGCCGCGTTGGCGGTGAAGCCGACGAGGTGGCCGACGAGCACGTGGTCGACGATCCCCTGCAGCCCGCCGATGATGTTCGTCAGCATCGTCGGCCACGCGATCTTCCACACCGCCTGCTGCAGCGGCCCCTCGACGATCGAGCGGTCGTAGCGGCTCCCCTTCCCCGGACGCGCGGGCGGTGGTGCCGCCGGCGCCGCCGGTGGGGTGAGCGGCGCCGGAATCGGGCGCGCGGGCTGGGACACGGTGCTCAAGGGGAGGCGGGAGCGCGTGGAGGGCGCGTCGGGTGCGCGTGGAACGTGCGTGGGACGCGCCGGTCGAAGCTCGCGCCGTCCCACGATCGACGCCAGGGCGCACACGGAGCCCTGACAACGGGTCGCCGACGCTCAGGCCCGCAGCTGCGCGAGCAACCGCGCGAGCAGCCGCGCGAGCAGCCGCGGCGCGTCGGGCGGCTCCGGTGGCAGCTCCGCGACGCGCGCGAGCACCGCGTCGGCGAGCGCGTCGGGATCCGCGTCGGTGGTGTCGACGCGCAGCACGCGCTCGGGGGCGACGGCCGCGAGCGCCGCGAACCAGCGCCGCAGCGGATCGACCAGCCGCAGGTGCCGCTCGAAGCCGCGGCGCGTGCGCGTGGCGTCGCCGGCGCGCCGCGCGCGCAGCCGCGCCTCCGTCGCGTCGAGCGCGACGTACAGGTCGGGGAAGCCCAGCGCGCCGGACGCGACGGCCGCCGCGTGCAGCGGGACGACGACGTCGAGGCCCGGCCACCCTGCGTCGGCGAACGTCGGCCCGTACCACAGCCCCTTGAACGGATCGCCGTCGAGCACGGCGAGCGGCGCCCGCTCCGCCAGCGCGCGGGCGCGGCGCCACTGCGCGGCGTGCGCGTCCACGAACCACGCCGCCGACTCCGCGGGCGGCGGCGCGCCGCGCGCGTCCAGCTCTGGCAGCACCGCTGCGCCGGCCGTCCGCGCCAGTGCCGCGACCAGCGTCGTCTTCCCGACCGCGCTCGGCCCCTCCACGCAGACGACCGGGCCGGGGCGCCTTGCGGCGACATCTGTTCCGTCTAGCTTGGCCTCCCCGAAGAGGCGCCGAACCGACGTGCCGGGAGTGCGACGATGACCAGGCTGGAGCTGGAGCAGTGGCTGTGCGGCGACCGCACGCGTCTTCCCACCGCGGCGGAGATCGCGGCCCTCCTCGGGCTGGCGCCGTACACCGCGCGCGGCGTCCCGCTGGCGAGCGTCGTCCGCCGCGTGGCGCGCGGGTGGTTCGCGGTCGTCGTGCTGCGCGACGTCTTCGGCGACGACCGCGACGTGCGTCGCTGGCTGCGCACGCCGCGCGCGGAGCTCGGCGGGCGGTGCGGGCTCGACCTGCTGTGGGCGGGCGAGACGCGCGCGGTCGAGGAGCTGGCCATGCGCGAGTGGCATCAGCCGAGCGGGTCGTCGGTCGCCAGCTGGCCGGTCATGCAGCTCGCGCCGCTGGAGACGCGCGAGATGCCGCGCGTGCGCCGTCAGGCGTGAGTCCGGCGCAGGTCACGCGTAGCGCGCCCGCGCGCGCCGCGCCTCCTCCTCGCGGTCGCGCGGCGGCGCGCTCGTCACGAGCCCGTCCAGCAGGCGGTGCGCGGCGGCGGCCACCTCGTCCACCGCGCGCGTGAACGCGGCCTCGTTGGCGCGCGACGGCGCGTTCATCCCGCTCAGCTTCCGCACGAACTGCAGCGCCGACGCGCGGATCTCGTCGTCCGTCGCGGGCGGCTCGAAGTTGGCGAGTCGTTTGATGTTCCGGCACATGCGCCCAATATGCGCCGCGTGTCGCGCGATGCCACCGTGGCCGTCAGCCCGCGGCGCCCAGGCGGCGGCCGTCCAGCAGCTCGCGCCAGTAGCGGCCCATCTGGCCGCGGTTCCTGAAGGCGGCCGGCGCGAGCGCGCGCGTGCGCCAGCCGTCCACCGCGTGGCCCGCGACGAAGCCGGCGATCGCGTCGCCGCCGCTGCCGTAGACGTCGAACGGCAGCGGCGCGCAGCCGTGGTACCACGCGAGCATCCACCGCAGCTCGTCGTCGCCGGCGCCGCGCTGCAGCCGGCGCTCGAGCGCGTGCACGACGTCGCGCACGAGCGCCTCGGGCAGCTCGAGGATCGCCGACTGCGCGGGCGGCGCCACGGCGCTCCACCACGCGAGGAAGGTCGCGCGCTTCAGCGCCTCGGCGCCGCTCGTGGGGTGCGCGAGCAGCGCGTGGTACGCGGCGAGGATCGCGGGATACTCGCCGTAGAGCCCCGAGCGCGCGATCTGCGCGTGGCGCTCGTCGAGCGAGCCGGACGCGCCCGCGATGCTGGCGAGGATCGCGGCCTCCCAGCCCGCGATGGCGTCGAGCGGGAGCGCGCGCGTGGGCGCCGTCGTCACGCGCGCTCGCCGAAGGTCAGGCGCCGCGATGTCGCATACGCGGGGGCGGGCGGCACGTCGGCGGACTCACGCGCGACGCGCGCCAGCTCGAAGGCGCCCCACACGCCGTTCACGAGCGCGCCGCCGATGATCAGCGTCCAGATCGCGCCGTGCCAGAGCGGCTGCCCCGTGATCAGCCAGCTCGCGAGCTTCGTGAAGACGAACCAGCCGAGCAGCGCACAGGCGGCGACGCGGCTCCCGCGCCGCAGTCGCAGGGTGGCCCACGCGGTGCCGAGGGTCGCGAGCACCATCACGACCAGCGAGCCCCACTCCGGCCCGCCCGGCTCCAGCAGCGGCACGACGCTCAGCACCGCGAACGTGATGGTGTACAGCCCGCCCGCCCACACGGCGCCGCGCAGGCGCCAGCGGGCGACGGACTCGCGGCCGCGCAGGGCGGCGCGTCGGTGGGTGTCGGTGGGTGCGGTCATGGGGAGTGGAAGCTAGCAGCAGGACGCGCCCGGCCCGAACGGCGAACTGCATTGGACAGGATTAGACGGATTAGACAGACAAGAGCGGATTTCACTCGGTGTGGCGGCGATGTCCCTGTGCACCACGCGGAGCGTAATCCGCCATTGTCCGTTCAATCCGTCTAATCCTGTCTGCTCTTGCCGTTCGGGTCCGGCGCGCGAGAACCGGAACGGCATCGGACAGGATTATCAGGATTGCCAGGATTTACAGGATGTGGTGTCCGTGTGGCGCTACAGCCTCTCGAGCCACACGGAGCGAATCCTGTTGATCCTGCAAATCCTGATAATCCTGTCTGAAGCAGCTCAGAGCAGTTCGCCCTTCGGACGGCTATGTTGCACTTCAGGCGCGGGATCGCGCGAGGACCGTCGGAGGCGCACGCATGTCGCAGGCATTCCTGAGGGACGACGCGGAAGGGGAGATGCCCCGCCGCAACTACGGGCTCCCCGACCGGGACGATCCCGACTACGACCGCATCGCCGCCCGGGCGTTGCTGGAGGCCGCGCGCGTGAGCGAGACGCAGCTGGCCGAGCGGCAGACGGGGTACTACTGGGGGGAGCCGAAGCTCCACCCGTACGTCGAGGCGCTGCGCGCGGAGGCCGAGGCGGCGGGCGACGAGCGCCTGGAGCAGCTGGCGCGCCGCTTCCTGCGCTAGGTAGTGTCTGAGAAGTACCGCGTTGCGTAGCGGGCGGCGAGGACGAGGCAGATGGCGGCGCGGTAGGTGACGGCGAGCTTCTCGGCCCGCGTCGCCACGCGCCGCCAGCGCTTGAGCCAC
>NZ_BRXS01000011.1 GCF_030159095.1 Roseisolibacter agri | reverse complement strand
CGGTGTGGCTCTATCCGAGCACGAACGGCTTCGTGGCGGAGGCGGGGCTGGCGGGGATCACGAGCGCCACGGTCAACGGCGTGTCGGTCGCGAACGCGCGGCTGACGTCGACGAGCGCCTACTTCCGCGCGGGCACCGGCGGCAGCACGCCGGGCGCCGACCTGACGGCGGTGGAGAGCGCCACCGCCGGCGTCGTCCAGCCGTGAGCCGGCACTGATCCGATCGCGTATGCGGCACGCGGCCGGTCGTCCCGCTGGACGACCGGCCGCGTGTGCATTCGGGGGCCGTGCGAGGCGCTACGCGCCGACGCGGATCCCCGCCAGGCGGTCCGCCGCGGCCTGCAGCGTCTCCTCGCGCTTGCAGAACGCGAAGCGCACCAAGCCGCGCCCCGCGCCGTCGCGCTTGCGGTAGAAGCTCGACCCCGGCACCGTCGCCACGCCGACGTCCGCCGCCAGCCACTTCGCGAACGCCACGTCGTCCACCGCCTCGCGCACGGCGCCGTAGCCCGCCAGCACGTAGTACGCGCCTTCGGGCGCGGTGAAGGTGAAGCCTGCCTCGGCCAGCGCGCCGCACAGCAGGTCGCGCCGCGCGCGGTAGTCCATCGCGAGGTGGTTGAAGTAGTCGGCGTCGAACGCCATGCCCACCGCGCCCGCGGCCTGCAGCGGCGCCGGCGCGCCCACCGTGAGGAAGTCGTGCACCTTGCGGATCGCGCCCGACGCCGCAGCCGGCGCGATCGCGTAGCCGAGCCGCCACCCCGTGCAGCTGAACGTCTTGGAGAGCCCGGAGATCGTCACCGTGCGCTCGGCCATCCCGGGCCACTGCGCGATCGGGTGGTGGTGCCCCGCGTAGACGATGTGCTCGTAGATCTCGTCGGTGAACACCCACGGCACGTCGTGCTCGATCACCAGCCGCGCGATCAGGTCCACCTCCTCGCGCGTGAACACCTTGCCCGTGGGGTTGTGGGGCGTGTTGAGCACGAGCGCCTTCGGCCGGCGCGCCAGCGCCGCCCGCAGCCGCTCCTCGTCGATGCGCCAGTCGGGCGCGACGAGCGGCACGAACACGGGCTTCGCGCCCGCGAGCACGGCGTCGGGGCCGTAGTTCTCGTAGAACGGCTCGAACACCACGACCTCGTCGCCCGGATCGACCAGCGCGAGGAACACCGCCGCCATCGCCTCGGTCGCGCCGCACGTCACCGTGACCTCGCGGTCGGGGTCCACCTCGATCCCGTACCACCGCCGGTACTTCTCGGCGATCGCCAGCCGCAGCGCGGGCGTGCCCCACGTGATCGCGTACTGGTTCACGTCCCCGTGGATCGCCGCGCAGGCCGCGTCCTTCATCGGCGCGGGCATCGGGAAGTCGGGAAAGCCCTGGGCCAGGTTGATCGCGCCGTGCTGCTGCGCGACGCGCGTCATCTCGCGGATGACGCTCTCCGTGAAGGTCGAGGCGCGGGAGGAGACCACGAGAGGCGGGTGGAGGTCGGGACGGGCGCGCTCGCGGCACACGCGGCGCCGGGAGCGACGGGACGCCGCGAAATGAGCGGGCGGGGCACGGGGCGTCAAGGCGCCGCGGGGCCAGCCGCCGCGGCCGTGCCCGCTCAGCGCGGCGCCGTCAGGGCGTCCGCCAGCGCCATCCGCGACTTGACGCCGAGCTTGTGGAGGACGCGCTCCGTGTGGTGCCGCGCGGTGTGCTCGCTCAGCTCCAGCGCCTCGGCGATCTCCGCGTTCGAGCGGCGCTGGAGCAGCAGCACCGCGACCTGCGCCTCGCGGCCCGTGAGGCCGAAGCGCGCGCGCAGCTCGTCGGCGGTGGCCGTCGCGGCCTCGTGGCGGCGCAGCGAGACGAGCACGGAGGAGCCGCGCCCGTCGGCGTCGCTCACCACGACGCCCGCCCGCACGCGGTAGGTCGCCGTGGCCGTGCGCACGGCGCGCGTGGCGGCGCGCGGCGCGTCGGGCGCGTCCGCCGCCGTGGCCAGCGCCGCGCGCACCGCCTCGAACACCGCGTGCCGCAGCGCGCCGCGGTGGCCGTCGTCGAGCGCCGCCGCCATCGCGCGGTTGCGGTAGAGGAGCTCCCCGTCGCGGCTGTACAGCGCCTGCGGCTCGTCGGCCGCGTCGATCAGCCCCGCGCGCGGATCGCGGCACGCCGCCAGCGGGCCCGTCGCGTCGCGCAGGTGTGCCACCATGCCCGCGCGGAACGCGGGGCGGACGAGGCCGAGCAGCGCCAGCTGCCGCTCGCGCTGCGTCGGGCTGCGCACCGGCTGGTCGTGCAGCAGCGAGGCCATCACGTGCGTGCGCGCGCTCCGCAGCTCGACCGCGAGCCCCACCGCATCGTGCAGCGCATACGGCCGCGCGAAGTCGTTGTAGTACTCGCTCTGCTGCAGTTGGGCGTGCGACCAGAGCCGCTCGCGGCTCCACAGCTCGAGGCCGAGCGCTCGCAGCCGGTGGCGGCCGAGGTCGAGCGCGCGGAAGCGGTGCTCGTACGCGCGCACGGCGCGCGGGTCCACCTCGTCGCCGTAGGTGCGCGCGCCGTCCGCGGTCTCCACGGTCAGCGCTGCCATCGGCGCGCCGATCAGCGTGCGCAGCAGGCGGGCGAGCTCCGCGCGCCAGCAGTCCGCGTCCTGATGCAGGGGAGGCGACAGCAGCAGCGAGAGCACGTCGCCGAGTCGTGCGGTCTCGACTGGCGTCAGCGCGATGCGCACGCGGGACTCCGTGCGAGGCGGTCCGTGGATGCGGTGTGTCGCGTGGCCCGCGTGTCGAAGTCGATACTCATGACGACTTCGATACGCATGACCGATTCGACACGCGAATCGGGTCCGACAACGGATGCATGCGACGGCATGCTGCTGCGTGATGCGTGCGCGTCGCGAGACGTCGTCCCTAGATAGGAAGGTTCGCGATGCGAGGCAAGATGAGGACGCGCTCCGCATGGCGTATGGGCATCCGCTGCCCATGCGTGATGTGAATGCGCGGACTACTGTGGCGCACGCTCGAGATGCCCGCGCTCGCGCGACCGCTGCTCGCGGACGCGACCACCCTCGCATCACGCACGCGCGACTCCGGACCGAGACGTCGAGCTCCGCGCCGGCCCGAGGGCCGGCAGCCCCCACCGAGAGGTGACCCGATGCAGCGCTCTCTCCTCGTCTACGCGATCGGTCTCGTCATGATCGCGGCGTGCAACGACGCAGGCCGCACGCTGACGTCGCCGTCCGCGTCCCCGTCCCTCGCGCGCGACGGCAGCGGCGGCAACCCGCACTTCATCTACGCCGATGCGTCGCTCTCCAACGACGGGGTGGGTCACGTCGCGTGGAAGGAGGCCGGCCTGTCGAGCGGCTCCGCCATCGACTACCGCGCCTCGGCGGACGGCCAGGCGACCTACGCGTGCATCAACGGCGGCGCGAAGAACCCGAACGCGGCCAACAAGCGCACGATCAACGCGCAGGTCACCGCCGAGGGGACGTTCGTCGTCAAGAACGGCAACGTCGTCGCCTCGCTCGATTTCGGCGTGCCCGGCCCGGGCGACTTCGAGTGCCCCAGCGGCCAGCGGCGCGTGCTCGCGGATGTGGCGTACTCGAACATCCAGCTCGACGACCTCACCACTCCGCTCTCCGCCGACGTCGACCCGACGTCGCTCGGTCCGCTCGTGCTGATCGACCTGAGCGGCCTCTAGCCGTCGCGGACGCTCGCAGCGCTGCATCGTCGGGCGGCCCGGGTGCGTGGAGCACCCGGGCCGCCCGACGTTCGCGCTCACCGCACCCGCAGCTCCGCGCGCAGCGGCGCCAGCGTGAGCGCCTGACCGTCGACGTGCGACACGGTCGGCGCGGCCTCCAGGACGTAGCGCCCGGCCGGCAGCGGCTGCCCCGACGGATAGCCGCTCGCCTCCGCGCGCCAGGGAAGGCTCATCGCCACCTCGCCGTTCGGCGCGAGCGTGCGCGTCGTGATCGCCTGGCCGCACCCTGAGGAGTTGAGCGCGTCACCGCCGGACGCGGCGCGCAGCGCGAGGTACGCGGGCGCGGTGCAGGTCAGCGTGACCTGGACGGTCTTCCGAGAGCGGTTCACGAGCGCGAACCGCACCGTGAATGCGCCGCCCGAACGCACGGACGAGGGCGAGAGCTTCAGCGTCGCCACCAGCCCGTCCTTCTCGACGCTCGCCGTGGAGACGTCGGCGCTGGGCGACTCGCCGGGAGCGTCGGGACCGCTCGGGCCCGCGGGGGAGGCGGCGCCGCACGCGCCGGCCGCGGCCAGGAGCGCCGCGAGGGGGAGAATGGTGCGGGCGGCGCGGTGCGCGCGTGGCGCGCGGGTCGGGCTCGGACGGATGGACGGCATGCGGCGACTTCTCCGGCACGGGTGCGACAGGTGGGCTGAGCGGCGCCCACACATCTGTCTATACGTGTCGGCGCGGAAAGGCGCCATCGCGATTTTCGGGCGCGCGCCGCGCGCCCGGTCGCCGCCACGCCCGTGCTAGCGTACCCGCAGCTCGCCCGAGACCGCGCGCAGCTCGATCGGGCGGCCGTCGATCTCGAAGACGTTCGGCTTCGCCTCCACGACGTAGAGCCCCGGCGGGAGCGGCCGCGGCGGACGGCCCGCCTGCGCCAGCGACGGCAGCTGCAGCACCAGCTCCGCCCCGGGTGGCACGACGTGCCGGGTCTCCCCGGGCCTGCAGCTCGACGCCTCCAGCGGCGGGCTCTCCGGCGCCGCCTCGGCGTGGCGGATCCGGAAGATCGCCGGCGCGTCGCACGACTGCGTCATGCGCACCGTGTCCGCGTTGTCGTTGCGGATCGAGAAGCGCACGACGAACTGCCCGCCGCCCGCGACCACGCTCGGCGTGATCTGGATGGAGGTGGAGGTGGCCGCGACGACCTGGCGGCGAGGCGCCGTGTCCGGCGGGAGCGCGGCCGGCGGCGGGGCCGCCGCGCTGTCGGCGGCCGGCTGCTCGCGCGTGGCCGGGTCTCCGGCGCACGCGGCGGCGAGCAGCACGGCGGGAAGGACGAGGTATCGCATGTTCGCTCGCATCTCAGCGCGCCCCGATGCGCGAGAGGCTGGCCCGGATCAGCTCCGTCGCCGACATCTTCTTGCCGCCCGCGTCGATCGCCGCCTTCACGGCGCGCTCCGCGTCGCCGGTCGTGTAGCCCAGGGAGACGAGCGCGCGGATCGCGTCGTCGGCCGACGCCCCCTCGGGGCGCGCGCCGGGCGTGGTGTCGACCTGCAGCTGGTCCAGCTTGTCCGCCAGGTCGAGGATCAGCTGCTCCGCCTTCTTGCGCCCCACGCGCGGCACGCCCTGCAGCGTCGCGATGTCCTTCTCGCGGATCGCGCGCACCAGCCGCTCGGCCGTCAGCGTGGAGAGCATCCCGATCGCCAGCGCCGGGCCCACGCCCTTGGCCGCGAGCACCTTCTGGAAGACGCGGCGCTCGAACGCGGTGGCGAAGCCGAACAGCTGCCAGCCGTCCTCCTTCACCACGAGGTGCGTGTGCAGCGCGGCGTCCTCGCCGAGCTTGGGCAGCCCCTCGTAGGTGGAGAGGGGGATGAACAGCTCGTACCCGACGCCGCCCTTGGTGAGCAGCTCGACCCGGTCCAGCTCCTTGGCGACGATGCGGCCGGCGACGTGCGCGATCACGGCTGGACCTCGCGGGCGAGCGGACGGGGGCGGGGGGCAGGGGACACGGCGTTCGGGGCGGTCGGGAGGTGGGGGGCCATGCAGTACGTGAGCGCCGCCGCCACGCCGTCGGCGGCGTCGGAGGGCGAGGGCACGGCCTTCAGGCGGAGCAGGCGCGTCAGCATGAACTGCACCTGCTCCTTGGTGGCCGCGCCGGTGCCGACGACGGCCTTCTTGATCTCGGCCGGCGGGAACTCGTGCACCGTGAGGCCCGCCAGCTCGCCGGCCAGCAGGATCACGCCGCGCGCGTGGCCGAGGGTGATCGTGGTGCGGACGTTCTTCGCGTAGAAGATGCTCTCGACGGCCAGGGCGTCGGGGCGGTGGCGCGCGATCAGCTCCTGCACGCCCTCGTAGATCTCGCGCAGCCGCGAGGGGAGCGGATCGCGGGCGCGCGTCCGCACGACGCCGCACTCCACGAGGCGCACGAGGCCCCCGCGGTCGCCCTGCACCACGCCGTAGCCGGTCGTGGCGGTGCCCGGATCGATCCCGAGGACCAGCATCAGATCCTCCTCGCCGCCGGGCGCGGTGCGCCGGGCGACGGGGCGCCCGGCGCCGCGCTCACGCCTCCGCCATCGCGTCGGCGTCGATGTCGAAGTTGCCCTCGACCTTCTGCACGTCGTCCAGGTCCTCGAGAGCCTCCAGCAGCTTCACCAGCTGCTGCGCGTCGGCGCCCTCGACCCGCACGGTGCTCTTCGGCACCCAGGTCAGCTGGACGTCGCTGGTGGTGAGCCCCTTCGCCTCGAGCGCCGCGCGCACGGCGTGCAGCGACGCCGGGTCGGTCGTGACGAGGTTCTGGTCGTCGTCGCGCGCGAAGTCCTCGGCGCCGGCCTCCAGGGCGGCCTCCATCGCCGTGTCCTCGTCGAGCGCAGGGTCGAGCAGCAGCTGTCCCTTGCGGTCGAACATGAAGGCCACGGAGCCCGACGTGCCCATGTTGCCCCCGTTGCGCGACAGCTTGTGGCGGATGTCCGCGACGGTGCGCGTCGGGTTGTCGGTCAGCGTCAGGATCATGAGCGCGACGCCGCCGGGGCCGTACGCCTCGTACATGATCTCCTGGTAGTCCACGCCCTCGAGCTCACCCGTGCCCTTCTTGATGGCGCGCTCGATGTTCTCCTTGGGCATCGAGGAGCCGCGGGCCGTGTCGATGGCGAGGCGGAGCCGCGGGTTGTGCTCCGGATCGCCCCCGCCGCCCTTGGCCGCGACGGTGATCTCACGGATCAGCTTGGTGAACACCGCGCTGCGCTTCGCGTCGGTGGCCGCCTTCGCGCGCTTGATCGTCTTCCATTTGCTGTGGCCAGCCATCTTGACCTGAGCTCGAACCGGGGGAGGGTGGGGCGTGACGGGCAGACCCCAAATATAGACGGGCTTCCAACGGCGGAGGACGGTGGGGCGGAGAACGGAACCGCGGAGGACCGAACGGCGTGAGACGGTGGGGGATCCTTCGAGCCTGAAGCGTCAGGCCGAGAGGTCCGCCGTGGCGTTTCACGCCCCATCGTCTTCCGCCTCACCGTTCTCCGCCCCACCGTCCTCCGCCGTTTCAGGCTGTTAGGTTGAAGGCATGCCCACTCCCCCCAAGTCCATCCTCTGGGTCGACGACGAGGCCGAGCTGCTCGAGCCGCATGGGATCTTCCTGCGGGAGAAGGGCTACGCCGTCGAGTGGGCCACCAACGCCGACGACGCCGTCGACCTCGTCCAGCGGCAGCCGTTCGACCTCGTCCTGCTCGACGAGCAGATGCCCGGCAAGCGCGGCCTCGAGGTCTACCGCGAGATCATCGAGCTGGCGCCGAACCTCCCCGTGGTGATGGTCACCAAGAGCGAGGAGGACGCGACCTTCCGCGAGGCGATCGGCGTCAACGTCCGCGACTACCTCGTCAAGCCGGTGAGCCCGCGCCAGGTGCTCACCTCGGTCGCGAAGATCCTCGAGGGGTCGCAGATCCGATCGCAGGCGATCTCGCGCGCCTTCGTCGAGCGGTTCCGCGCGCTGGAGCTGGAGCGCGACCGCGATCTCGACTGGCGCGGCTGGGTGGACCGCTTCGCCGAGCTGACGCGCTGGGACGTGGACCTCGCGGCCGCGGGCGAGCGCTCGCTCTACGACTCGCTGCGGGGGCTCTATCCCGACATGCGGCGCGAGTTCGCGGGCTACCTGAAGACCGAATACCCGGCCTGGCTGCGCGGCCCGCGCGTGGAGCGCCCGGCGCTCTCGGTCGACATCGTCCCCGAGTTCCTGCTGCCGCTGCTGCACGGCTCGAAGTCCGCCGCGTTCGTGGTCGTCGACTGCCTGCGCCTGGACCAGTGGATGATCCTCGAGCCGCTGCTCACGCAGTGGTTCGACGTCGAGACGACGCACTACTTCTCGATCCTGCCGACGGCGACGCCGTACTCGCGCAACGCGCTCTTCAGCGGGCTCTATCCGTCGGAGATGGCGGCCAGGCACCCCGGCTGGTGGGGCGAGCGCGAGGACGAGACGCTCAACGCGCACGAGCGCGAGCTGCTCGACCTGCAGCTCAAGGCCCTGCGTGGGCCCACGCCGGTCAAGTACCACAAGATCTCCAGCGCCGCCGACTCGGACGACCTCGAGCGGCACCTGCAGGGCGCGCTGGTGGCCGAGGGCGTGAGCGCGTTCGTGTTCAACTTCATCGACCTGCTGACGCACGGGCGCTCGGAGTCGATGATCCTGTACGAGGTGGCGCGCGACGAGGTGGCCCTCCGCCAGATCACGCGCCAGTGGTTCGAGCGCTCGGCGCTGCTGGCGCTCCTGAAGGAGGCGGCGCGGCGGAAGATCCCGGTGCTGCTGACGAGCGACCACGGCTCGATCCACTGCAACACGCCGGCGACCGTGTTCGCCAAGCGCGACGCGACGGCCAACCTGCGCTACAAGTTCGGCGAGGACCTGCGCGCCGAGCGCCCGGAGCATGCGCTGTCGTTCAGCAACGCCGACGACCTCAAGCTCCCGAAGCGCGGCTACGGCGGCAACACGCTGATGGCGGTGGGCGACACCTTCTTCGTCTACCCGACCAAGCTGCGCGAGTACCAGAGCCGCTACCGCGGGTCGTTCCTCCACGGCGGCGTGACGCCGGAGGAGTGCATCCTGCCGCTCGCGCTCCTGACGCCGCGCTGATTGCTCGCCCGTCTCCTTCCGTTCCTCCGTCCGCACGCCCGCCTGATGGCGGCCGCCGTCGCCTGCACCATCGGGGCGGCGGTGATGGACGTGTTCGCGCTGACGCTGCTCGTCCCGTTCCTGAACGCGCTGTTCGGCGAGAAGGCGCTGGCGGGCGAGACGGCGCTGAACCGCCTGCTCGACCTGCTGATCGGGAACCTGCTGGTGGACGGCAACCCGATGGCGTCGCTGCAGCGCGTCATCATCGTCATCCTCGGCGCCGTCACGGCCAAGAGCGTGCTGTCGTGGCTCGCCGGCAACTTCGGCGCGACGCTGCAGGAGAGCGTCACCCGCGACCTGCGCAACACCACCTACGCGCACCTCCAGCGGCTCCCGCTCGGCTGGTTCTCGCGCGTGAAGACCGGGCAGATCCTCGCCCGCGTCATGCAGGACACGCAGCAGACCAAGCAGGTCATCACCGAGCTGGTGACGCGGTCGCTGCTCAGCGCCACGACCGTCATCGTCACCATCGCCGCGATGGTCGCGACCTCGTGGTCGCTGACGCTGCTCGCGCTGGTGGTGGCGCCGCTGCTCATCGCCGCGCTGCAGCCGCTGCTGCGCAAGCTGCGCAAGGGCTTCCGCCGCACGGGTGACCAGCAGGGCGAGCTGACGGCGGTCGTGCAGGAGTCGGTCAGCGGCATCCGCCTCGTGAAGTCGTTCGGCGGCGAGGCGTACGAGGAGGGGCGCTTCCGCGAGGCGAGCGACCGGCTCGCGCGCGGGCTGGCCCGCGTCGCGCGCACCACGTACCTCGCGCAGCCGCTCACCGAGACGATCGGCACCATGATCGCCGTCGCCGTGCTCTGGGTCGGCGCGCGGCAGGTGCTGGTCGGGAAGTCGCTCTCGGGCGCGGACCTGATCGCGTTCCTGATCCTCGTCATGCGCATGCTGCAGCCGCTCAAGCAGCTGTCGCAGGTGCCCACCACGGCGCAGCAGTCGCTCGCCGCGGCGGAGCGGCTGTTCGAGATCCTCGACGAGCCCACCGAGACGGCGCGCGACCGCGGCACCATCGCCCCTGCGCGCTTCGCGGAGTCGTTGGCGTTCGAGGGCGTGGGCTTCGCCTATCCCGCGCGCCCCGACGACCCCGAGGGCGAGCCGCGCGGCGTGCTGCGCGACGTCTCGCTCGTCGCGCGGCCCGGCGAGGTCGTCGCGCTCGTGGGGCCCAGCGGGGCGGGGAAGACGACGCTCGTCGACCTGATCCCGCGCTTCCACGAGCCCACCGCCGGCCGCATCACGCTCGACGGGGTGGACACGCGCGACATCCGCCTGGACGCGCTGCGCGCGCTGGTCGGCATCGTCAGCCAGGACACGGTGCTGTTCAACGACACCGTGCGCGCGAACCTCGCCTACGGCGCCGGCGACCGCTACACGCCGGCGCAGATCGAGGCCGCCGCGCGCGCCGCCAACGCCCACCAGTTCATCGCCGAGCTGCCGCAGGGCTACGATACCGTCCTCGGCGAGCGCGGCACGCGGCTCTCCGGCGGGCAGCGGCAGCGGCTCGCGATCGCGCGCGCCCTGCTCGTCGATCCGCCCATCCTGATCCTCGACGAGGCCACGAGCGCGCTCGACACCGAGAGCGAGCGCCTGGTGCAGGAGGCGATCGACCGCCTGCTGGCCGACCGCACCGTCTTCGTCATCGCCCACCGTCTCTCCACCATCGTGCACGCCGACCAGATCCTCGTGCTCGACCGCGGCGCCGTCGTCGAGCGCGGCACGCACGCCGAGCTGCTCGCGCGCGGCGGCACGTACGCGCGGCTCCACGCGCTGCAGTTCCGCGAGACCGAGGTGGGCGTGTGAGGGCGCTCTTCCACCACCCGCACGAGGACTGGACCGGCAGCGCGCGCGCGTTCGCGCTGGCGGCGCGCGGCCTTGCGGCGAGCGGCTGGCAGGTGCTCTTCGCCTGCTGTCCCGACACGGAGCCGCACCGGCGCGCCGTCGCGATGGGCCTCCCGGTGCACCCGCTGGAGCGGGGCGACGGGCTGATGGCCGGCAGCTCCGCGCTCGCGCGCGCGCTGCGCGAGCAGTTCGTCGAGGTCGTCTTCGTGCACGGCGAGCGCGCGCACCTGGCCGCGGCGGGCGCCGCGTGGCGCGCGGAGCGCGGCGTCATCGTGCGGCGCTTCGCGGCCCGCGAGCCGGTCGCCTTCGGGCGCGCGGTGCGCGCGACGCTGCGCACCGCGCCCACCAAGGTGCTGTGCACGTGGCCCGAGCAGGCGGCCGCGATCCCGAAGGACCTGGGCGTCATCGGCGTCGTGACGAGCGACCTGGGCGTCGAGCTCCCGGCCGCGCCCGACGGCACCGCGCGCGTACGCCGCGAGGGCCCGCTGCGCCGTCTCGTCTGCATGCACACGCGCGGGCACCGCGCGCGCTCCGCGATGGTGCTGCGCGCCGTGGCGATGCTGGCACCGCGGCATCCCGAGCTGCGCGTCGCCTTCGTGGGCCCGGGCTCGGACGACGAGGAGCTGCGCATGCACGCCGCGGCGCTCGGCGTGAACCGCATCGTCGCGCACCTCGGCGACGCCGGCGAGCCGGCCGAGCTGTTCGCGGACGCGGACCTGGGCTGGGTGATCGCCGACGGCGACGACGGCGCGTTCGGCGTGCTCGACGCGCTCGCCGCCGGCGTCCCCGTGCTCGTGGATCGCGGCAGCGACGCGGCCCGCTACGTCCCCGACGCGATCGGCGGCGTGCACCTGGAGCCGGGCGACGTCTCCGGCGCCGCGGCCGTGGTGGCGCAGCTGCTCGCGCACGACGCCGACCGGCTGGCGATGGGCGGCGCGGGCCGCGCGCGCGTCGCCCGCGCCTACACGCAGACCTCGATGCTCGACGGCTTCTCGCGCGCCGCCGACGCCGCGCGCGAGCGGCACCGTCCGCGCGCCTGGGGCGCCAGGCATCCCAGTGAGCGCGGCTGACGGGGGCCGTGGGCGCCGCTAGCTTTCGGCCACGCCCGCGGCGGGTGCTCGATCGCCGCGCTCGTCGTCCGTCGCATCCGGTGCTCTCCGTCTCCGCCACGCCTCTCCCCTCCGTGTCCGAACCCGTCGCCCCGGCGCCGCCCGCGGCGGTCCAGGACGCGCCGCGCGCCGAGCGCCGGCCGACGCTCTCGCACCGGCTGGAGTACGCGGCGCTGCGCGGGGCCATCGGCGGGCTGGCGACGCTGCCGTGGCGACAGGCGACGGCCGTCGGCGCGTGGCTGGGCCGCATGGGCTACGCGCCCGCCGGCATCCGCCGCGGCGTCGTCGAGCGGCAGGTCGCGGCCGCGTTCCCCGAGCTGACGCCCGCGCGCGTGCGCGAGATCGCGCGCGCCAGCTACGAGTCGCTCGGCCGCACGACGGTCGAGGCGGCGATCATGCCGGGCCTCGGGAAGCAGGGCGTGCTCGAGCTGTTCGAGCAGGTCGACGGCTGGGAGCTGCTGGAGGCGGCGCGCGCGGAGGGACGCGGCGCGATCGTCGTCACCGGGCACCTCGGCAACTGGGAGCTGGGCGGCTCGTACGTCGCCGCGCGCGGCGTCCCGATCGACGGCGTGGCGCGGCAGCAGGGCAACCCGCTGTTCGACCGCTTCCTCACCAGCACGCGCGAGCGGCTGGGGATGGACGTCGTGTGGGACGGGCACGCGGTGCGCCGCACGCCGCGCTCGCTGCGCGAGAACCGTGTCGTCGCGATGGTCTCGGACCAGGGCGCGCTCGGCCTCGCGTCGACGTACGTGCCGTTCTTCGGGCGGCCCGCCAAGACGCCGCGCGGTCCCGCGGTGTTCGCGCTGCGGCTGCGCGTGCCGATCCTCTTCGCCGTCGCGGTGCGGCTGCCGAACGGGCGCTTCCGCCTCGCGTTCGAGCGCGTGCCCGTCGTCGACACCGGCGACCGCGAGCGCGACGTGGACACGATCGTCGCGACGTACACGCGCATGCTGGAGGAGTGGGTGCGCCGCTATCCCGAGCAGTACTTCTGGCAGCACCGCCGGTGGAAGCACCAGCCGGCGGACACGCCCCCGCACCTGCGCGAGCCGTGAGCCGCGCACCGGGACGCGTGTGGCCGCTGCTGCGCCGCGACGGGCGCGCGCGCATCGGGCTCGCGGTGGTGGTGGTCCTCGTGCTGGCGGCCGCGCTCGCGCCGCTGCTCGCGCGCCACGATCCCACCGCGATCGACCTCTCGCGCGCGCTGCGCGCGCCGTCGGGCGCGCACTGGATGGGCACCGACGTGCAGGGCCGCGACGTCTGGTCGCGCCTCGTGCACGGCGCGCGCGTGTCGCTCGCCGTCGGCGTGCTCTCGCAGGCGATCTCACTGGTGCTGGGCGTCGCGCTGGGGCTCGTCGCGGGCTACTACGGCCGCCGGGTCGACGATCTCGTGATGCGCCTCGCCGACGTCACGCTCGCCTTCCCGACGCTGCTGCTGCTGATCGCGATGGCGGCGGCGTTCGAGCCGTCGTTGACGACGGTGTTCGTCACCATCGGCGTCGTCGGCTGGGCGGGGATGGCGCGGCTCGTTCGGGGCCAGGTGCTCGTCGTGCGCCACATGGAGTACGTGCAGGCCGAGCGTGCGCTCGGCGCGGGCGACGCGCGCATCCTCGTGCGGCACGTGCTGCCCAACGTCATCGCGCCCGTGGTGATCGCGGCGACGCTCGGTGTGGCGGGTGCGATCATGGCCGAAGCCGCGCTGTCGTTCCTCGGACTGGGCGTGCAGCCGCCGACGCCGAGCTGGGGCGCGATGATCGCCGACGGCCGCGACCTCGCGCAGCTGCGACGCGCGCCGTGGACGTCGCTCTTCCCGGGGCTCGCGATCGGTGCGGCGGTGCTGGGCTTCAACCTCGTCGGCGACGCGCTGCGCGACGCGCTCGACCCGCGCGCCGTGCGCCGCACCGAGATGCCCACCGATACCGGCACGCCGATCGCCGGACGCCGATGACGACCTCTCTGACCGCGCCTGCTCTGGCCTATGACGTCGACGCGCTGCGGGCCGCGGAGTTCCCGTGGGCCGCGCGCGGCGACGCGATCTACCTCAACAACGCGTCCACCGGCCCGCTGCCCGCGCGCGCGGTCGCCGCGATCGACGAGTGGACGCGCCGCCGCGCGGAGCCGTTCCGCCTGCGCGATCCGGAGCTGTTCGCCACGCTCGGCCGCGCGCGCGAGCTGACGGCGCGGCTCATCGGCGCGGAGGCGGCGGAGATCGCGCTGATGACCAACACGTCGTACGGCGTGAACCTGGCCGCGCGCGCGCTGCCACTCTCCGCCGGCGACGTGGTGCTGACCTTCGACCGCGAGTTCCCGGCGAACGTCTACCCGTGGATGGCGCTCGCGGAGAAGGGCGTGCGGCTGGAGCTCGTGCCGTGCGTCGACGGGCTGCCGGACGAGGACGCGCTGGTCCGCGCGCTCGACCGACCCGACGTGCGCGCGCTGACGGTGAGCTGGGTGCAGTTCGCGAGCGGCTACCGCGTCGACCTCGCGCGCCTCGGCCGGCTGTGCCGCGAGCGCGGCGTCTGGTTCTTCGTCGACGCGATCCAGGGGCTCGGCCCGTGCACGCTCGACGTGCGCGAGACGCCGATCGACCTGCTGGCGTGCGGCGCGCAGAAGTGGCTGCTGTCGCCGTGGGGCTCGGGCTTCCTGTACGTGCGCCGCGAGCTGGTCCGGGCGCTGGCGCCGAGCAGCGTCGGGTGGCTGGCGGTGAAGGGGAGCGACGACTTCTCGCGGCTGGTCGACTACGACTTCACGCTGCGCGACGACGCCCGCCGCTTCGAGGTCGCGACCATCCCCTATCAGGACGTCGCGGGCTACGTGGCGAGCCTCTCGCTCTTCCACGAGCTGGGGCCCGCCAACGTCGCGGCGCACGTGCGCGGGCTCGCGGACCGCATCGTCGAATGGGCGGTCGATCGCGACGACGTGCGGCTGGTCACCCCGGCCGACCCCGCGCGCCGGGCCGGCATCGTCAGCGTCGCGCCGCGCGACCCGGCGGCCGCCACGGCCAGGCTTCGCGAGGCGGGCGTCACCCACTCCCTGCGCGAGGGGGCGGTCCGGCTCTCGCCGCACGGTTACAATACGGCCGGCGAGATCGCCCGCGCGCTCGACGCGCTGGGCGGCTGAGCCGCCGTCGGTTGACCGGCCGACCCTCCCCGATCGTTCCCGTCCGAGGACTCCCCATGAGCGTCACCTTCCGTCGCGCGCGCACCGCCGCGCTGCTGGCGAGCGTCATCGCCGTCGCCACCGTCTCCGCCTGCACCGGCCGCAACGACGGCCGCCGCGACTCGGCGGGCGGCTCCAGCAACGGCGCCGGCCCCGACGCGCAGCCCGGTCCGCGCGCCGGCCAGAACACGGACACGACGATGATCCCCGCCGCTCCGTCGTCGACGCCGGCGCCCGCGCCCGGCACCGGCGCGGCGCCCGTGACGCCCGGCGCGCCCGTCGTGCAGCAGCCGGCCGCGCCGGCGACGCCGGCGACGAAGGCCCCGTGACCGCGCGCGCGGTCGGCCGGCGCACCCTCGCGGCGCTGCTGGCCGCCGCGCTCCCGATCACCGTCACACCTGCGGCGGCGGGCGCGCAGAACGCGACGCGCGCCCTCGCCCAGAAGGTCGAGACGTGGACGCGCGCCAACGAGCCCGCGGTCCTGCGCGAGTTCGCCGAGTTCCTGGCGATCCCCAACATCGCCAGCGACTCGGCCACCATCCGCCGCAACGCGCGCTGGATCGTCGACGCGTTCGCCAAGCGCGGCGTCGCGCTGCGCCTGCTGGAGAGCCCCGCCGGCGGCCCGCCCGCGGTCTACGGCGAGCTGCGGAGCCCCGGCGCCACGCGGACGGTGCTGCTCTACGCGCACTACGACGGCCAGCCCGTGAACCCGGCCGAGTGGGCGACGCCGCCGTTCACGCCGACGCTGCGGACGAACAGCATCCAGGCGGGCGGCCAGATCGTGCCGCTGCCGGAGAAGCCCGGTGTCGCCGGCGACGAGTGGCGCCTCTTCGCGCGCGGCGCCGGCGACGACAAGGCGCCGATCATCGCCACGCTGGCGGCGCTCGACGCGCTGAAGGCGTCCGGCGCGCGCCCCGGCATCAACGTCCGGTTCTACTTCGACGGCGAGGAGGAGGCGGGCGACCCGCACCTGCGCGCGCTGCTCGAGAGGCACCGCGACCTGCTGACGGCCGACGTGCTGCTGTTCGCCGACGGCCCCGTGCACCAGACGCGCCGCATGCAGATCGTCTACGGCGTGCGCGGCACGATGGGGATGGAGCTGACGACGTACGGCCCGCTGCGCGCGCTGCACTCGGGCCACTACGGCAACTGGGCGCCGAATCCGATCGTCTCGCTGGCGCACCTGATCGCGCGCATGCGCGACGAGGACGGGCGCATCCTGATCCCCGACTTCCTGGACGACGTCCGCCCGGTGACCGACGCGGACCGCCGCGCGATCGGCGCGGCGCCGAGCCCGGACTCGGGGTTGCGCGCGGAGCTGGCGCTCGGCCGCACGGAGGGGAAGGATCCGCTGGCCGAGGCGATCATGCGCCCCGCGATGAACCTGCGCGGCATCCGCAGCGGCGGCGTCGGCGCGGCCGGCTCGAACACGATCCAGCCCGAGGCGACGGCGTCGGTCGACTTCCGGCTGGTGCCCGACCAGACGCCCGCGCGCATCCGCGAGAAGGTCGAGGCGTTCCTGAAGGCGGAGGGCTGGCACGTGGTGCACGACGCGCCGGACGCAGCGACGCGCCGCGCGCATCCGCGCGTGGTGCGCGTCGACTGGCGCGAGTCGGGCTACGCCGCGGTGCGCAGTCCGCTCGACCTGCCCGCGGCGCGCGCGATCGTCCGCACCGTCGGTGACGCGCACGGCCAGCCGCCCATCGAGGTGCCGATCCTGGGCGGCAGCCTCCCGATCGCGGACTTCGCCGAGGTGCTGAAGACGCCGGTGCTCGTGGTGCCCATCGCCAACCACGACGACGCGCAGCACGCGCCGAACGAGCACCTGCGGCTGAGGAACCTGCGCGATGGGATCACGACCTTCGCGGCGATCCTCGCGCGCCTTGGCGCGGAGTGGAAGTGAGAGACGAACTGCATTTGCAAGGATAGGATCGGACAAGATCTGACAACGACGGATGGCTCCGTGTCGGTGCGTGGATCGTCGCACTGCCGCGGAGCCATCCGTCGTTTTCGGACCTTCTCAGATTTTCATCCTTGCATGCAGTTCGCCTTTCTCAGCCCTGCACCCGCACCAGCGCATAGTCCCGCGCGCCCTTCCGCAGCAGCAGGTGCCCGCCCGCCAGCAGGTCCTCGCCCGCCAGCGTGCGCTCGGCCGTCGACAGCTTGCGGCCGCTGACGGTGAGCCCGCCCTGCTCCAGCAGCCGGCGCGCCTCGCCCTTGCTCTTCACCAGCCCCGCCTGGACGAACAGCTCCGCGACGTCCACCGCGCCCAGCCCCTCGCCGGGCGCCGCGACCTCGGCGAACGGCATCTCGGCCGCCAGCGCGGACAGCGCCTCCGCCGACAGCTGCCGCGGATCGCCCTTCTGGAACAGCAGCCGCGACACCTCGCGCGCCACGCGCGCCGCGTCGGCGCCGTGCACCCGCGTCGTCACGTCCTCGGCCAGCGCCTGCTGCGCCTCGCGCAGGTGCGGGCGCGCGGCCGTCGCCGCGTCCAGCGCCTCGATCTCCGCGCGCGACAGGAAGGTGAAGTAGCGCAGCAGCTTCCCCACGTCCGCATCGTCCGTGTGCAGCCAGAACTGGTAGAACTGGTACGGCGACGTCCGCGCCGGATCGAGCCACACCGCGCCCGCCTCCGTCTTCCCGAACTTCGTCCCCGCGGACGTCATCAGGAGCGGGAAGGTGATCGCGTGCGCCTGCCCGCCGTCCATGCGGCGGATCAGGTCCGTCCCCGCGGTCATGTTCCCCCACTGGTCGCTGCCGCCGATCTGCACCGTCACGCCGTGGCGGCGCCGCAGCTCCACGAAGTCGTAGGCCTGGAGGAGCACGTACGAGAACTCGGTGTACGAGATCCCGGTCTCGAGCCGCGACTTCACGCTCTCGCGGTTCAGCATCACGTTCACCGAGAAGTGCTTCCCGACGTCGCGCAGGAAGGTCAGCACGTCCAGCGGCGCGAGCCAGTCGAGGTTGTTCGCCATCGTCGCCGCGGCCGGGCCCTCGAAGTCGAGGAAGCGCGCCAGCTGCTCGCGCAGCGCCGCCGCGTTGGCCTCGACGACCTCGCGCGTGTTCAGCTGCCGCTCGGCCGTCTTGCCGCTCGGATCCCCGATCATCCCCGTGCCGCCGCCCACCAGCGCGACCGGGCGGTGGCCGGCCCGCTGCAGGCGCACCAGCCCCATGATCGGGAGGAGGTGGCCCACGTGCAGGCTCGCGCCCGTCGGATCGAAGCCGCAGTAGGCACGCACCTGGCCCTCCGCGAGGTGCGCGGCCGCGCCCTCGGTGGCCTGGTACAGGAGCCCGCGCCACGCGAGCTCGTCGAGCAGGGGGACCGCGGCGGTGGTGTCGGAGGTCTCGGACATGCCCGCCAAGTTAGCCGGCCCGCGGAGGGCTGTCAGTCGCGTCGGGCGCGTCAGTCGCGCCCCCCACGCTCCGGCCGTTACCTTCACCGCAGCCCATGACCGCACCGACGCCCGGAACGCCCCCAGCCGCGGCCGCGCCCACTCCCTCCGGTCGCGCCGCCCGCCCCTCGGGGCGGGACGGCGGCCCGTTCTGGCGCCGGCACCCCAACGCCGTCCGCGCCGTCCTGCTGGCGACGGTCTTCTTCGCGGCGCTCGCCGCCGGTGGCCTCTACGCCGCCTGGGCGCTCGTCTGCCGCGGCGGCGCCTGCCCGTCGGTCGCGGGGCTCGAGGGCTACTCGCCCCGCCAGACGTCCAAGCTCTACGCCGCCGACGGCCGCTTCGTGGCCGAGATCGGGAACGAGCGCCGCACCCTGGTGACGCTGAAGGAGATCCCGCCCGTCGTGAAGGACGCCTTCCTCGTCACCGAGGACAAGCGCTTCTACGACCACGCGGGCATCGACTGGCTGCGCATCCCCGGCGCGACGCTGCGCAACGTGCGCGCGCGCCGGTGGCGCGAGGGCTTCTCGACCATCACGATGCAGCTCGCGCGCAACGTCTTCTCCGAGGACATCAGCCGCGAGAAGACGCTCGTCCGCAAGCTGCGCGAGGCGCGCGTCGCCCGCGACATCGAGCGCCGCTACCCGAAGGACAAGATCCTCGAGCTGTACCTGAACCAGATCTACCTCGGCGCCGGCGCGTACGGGGTGGAGACCGCGGCGCAGCGCTACTTCGGCAAGAGCGTGCGCGAGCTGAGCCTCGCCGAGGCGGCGACGCTGGCCGCGCTGCCCAAGGGGCCGTCCATCTACGACCCGCGCCGCTTCCCCGAGCGCGCGGTCCAGCGCCGCAACACGATCATCGAGCTGCTGCGCCGCGAGGGCCGCATCAACGAGGCCGACGCGTCGCTCGCGCGTGCCTACCCGCTGCAGCTCGCGACCCGCTCCGAGAGCGGCGAGACCGCGCCCTACTTCGTCGAGTGGGTGCGCCGCCAGCTGGAGGAGAAGTTCGGCCGCCAGCTCTACGAGGACGGCCTCAAGGTCTACACGACCCTCGACGTCGAGATGCAGTCGGCGGCCGAGCGCGCGCTGGAGGCGCAGCTGCGCGCGATCGAGGCGGGGCGCTACGGCCCGTACAGGCATCCCAGCTTCGAGCAGTACGAGGCGCGCGACCAGGACGACGCCGAGCAGGCGCGCGCCAGCGCCAACTCGCCGTACCTGCAGGGCGCGTTCATCGCGCTCGACCCGCGCACCGGCGGGGTGCGCGCGCTGGTGGGCGGCCGCGACTTCGACGACTCCAAGTTCAACCGCGCGACGCAGGCGCTCCGCCAGCCCGGCTCGACGTTCAAGCCGATCGTCTACTCGGCCGCGGTGCAGAACGGGCGCATGCCCGCGTCCATCGTCCCCGACGAGCCGGTCACCGTGCCGCAGGCCGACGGCTCGTCGTGGACGCCGGGGAACTTCGACGGGAAGTTCGAGGGCCCCATCCCGATGCGTCGCGCGCTCTACATGTCGCGCAACCTCGCGGCCGTCAACGTCGGCATGGAGCTCGGCCCGCAGACGGTGATCGCGCAGGCACGGAAGTTCGGGCTCACGACGCCCATCCCGCCGTATCCCGCGATCTACCTCGGCTCCGCCGACGTCTACCCGATCGAGATGGTGGCCGCGTACTCGGCGTTCGCCACGCTCGGCACGCGCAGCACGCCGAACGCGATCGTGCGCGTCGAGAACCAGCGCGGCGACGTGCTGTGGGAGCCGACGCAGGAGCGCATCCCCGTGATGTCGCCCGAGGAGGCGTACGTCATGGTGAGCATGATGCGCGACGTGAACCAGCGCGGCACCGCGTACAACGCCGTGTGGGGCGCGGGCTTCCGCGTGCCGTCCGCCGGCAAGACCGGCACGACCAACGACGGCGCCGACGTCTGGTACGTCGGCTACACGTCGGACCTCGTCGCCGGCGTGTGGATGGGCCTCGACCGGCCGCAGAAGATCAAGGGCAACGCGCAGGGCGGCGAGCTGGCCGCGCCGGCGTGGACGGCGTTCATGACCGAGGTCTATCGCCGCAAGCCCACGCCGCCCGACTGGCCGATGCCGTCGGGGATCGTCGAGCGCCAGGTCGTCGCGGGCACGAACAAGCTGTTCCTCCCGGAGTGCACGGGCGCGCCGTCGATCACCGACATCTTCATCGCCGGCCTGGAGCCGGTGGAGACGTGCGTCCCCGGCGAGATGTACGGCGACGAGACGGGCCTCGGCCCCGACACGCTCGGGACGGGCACCGATACGCTGACGCCGCAGCCGACGCCCGGCACGCCCGTGCGGCCGACGGTGCCGTATCCCGGCACGCCCGCCCCGCTGCCGCCCGGCACGCCGCCGGCCACCGACAGCGCCGCGGGCGACAGCATCCGCCTGCGTCCGCCCGCGGCGCGTCCGCCGGGCACGCGCCGCCGCGTGCCGACGGACACCGCGAGCCGCCTCCCGCCCGCGACCGAGCCGCTGCCCGACGCGCGTCCCGTGCGTCCCAGCGTCCCGCCGCGGCGATGAGCGCGACGCCGCCCGTCTGGCGGCCCCGCGACTGCCACGCGCACACGACCTTCTCCGACGGCGTGCTGACGCCGAAGGCCGTCGTCGAGGTGGCGCGCGAGCGCGGCGCGCGCCCCAGCGTCGCCGACCACCTGTCGTGCGACGTCGGCGCGGCGGTGGGCACGGTCGCCGGCGTCGCCAATTACCTCGACGTGCTGGAGAAGCTGCGCCGCGACGTGCCGGAGCTGGGCATCTCGGGCGAGTTCTGCTGGCACGACTCGCTCTGGCGCACGCTGCCGCGCGACCAGTGGGCGCGCTTCACGCACACGGTCGGCTCGCTGCACGCGGTGTGGCTGCCGTCGGGCAACCGGCTGCACATGTTCCAGCGCGGCTGGCCCGAGGGCCTCGACGCCGACGCGTACATGGACGCGCACGTCGAGAACCTGGAGCGCTTCGCGCGCGAGATGCCCGTCGAGATCCTCGCGCATCCGACGCTCCTCCCGCTCGCGCTGCGCACGCGCCCCCTGCAGGAGCTGTGGACCGAGGCGCGCGAGGAGCGTGCGGTGCGCGCGCTGGCCGCCGCCGGCATCGCGTTCGAGGTCAGCAACCGCTACCGCCCGCACATCCGCTTCGTGCGACGCGCGGTGGACGCGGGCGTGCGCCTCTCGCTCGGCTCCGACGGCCACACGTTCGAGCAGGTCGCGGATCTCGCGTGGCCGCTGGCGACCGCGCGCGAGCTGGGCGTGCGCGACGAGGATCTGTACGAGCCGCTCGTGCACGGCCGGCGGAGCTAGGCGCGTGAGGCTGCTCGCCGCGCGCTGGCTCCTTCCCGTCACCAGCGCGCCGATCGAACACGGCGCGGTCGCGATCGACGACGCGGGGCGCCTCGCCTACGTCGGCCCGCGCGCCGGCGCGCCCGCGTGCGACGACGTGGAGGACCTCGGCGACGCGGTGCTGCTGCCCGGGCTCGTGAACGCGCACACGCACCTCGAGCTGACCGCGATGCGCGGGCTGCTGGAGCACGCGGACTTCTTCGCCTGGATCCGCACGCTCACGCGCGCGCGCGCCGAGGTGCTGGACGACGCGGCGCTGGTGGACGCGTCGCGCCTGGGCGTGCTGGAGGGACTGAGCGCGGGCGTCACGACCTTCGCCGACACCTCCGCCAGCGGCGCGCCGCTCGAGGCGCTGGTCGAGTGCGGCGCGCGCGGCATCGTCTATCAGGAGGTGTTCGGCCCCGACGCGTCGCAGCGCGAGGCGTCCATGGCCGGGCTGCGCGCGCGCGTCGCCGCGCTGCGGGCGCGTGCGACGCCGCTCGTGCACGTCGGCGTCTCGCCGCACGCCGTCTACTCCGTGCACGAGGACCTGCTGCTCGACGCCTGCGCGTGGGCGCTCGGCGAGTCGCTGCCGATCGCGATGCACGTCAGCGAGAGCGCCGCGGAGATCGACTTCCTGCGCGAGGGCCATGGGCCCTTCGCGGACTTCCTGCGCGCGCGCGGCATCACCGTGCGGCGGCGCGCGCACTCGCCCGTGCACCTGCTGGCCGAGCTGGGGATCGCGGCCACCGCGCGCCCGCTGCTGATCCACGGCGTGCGCTTCGACGACAGCGACGTCGCGCTGGTCGCGCACTACGACTGCCCGGTCGCGCACTGTCCCGCATCGAACGCGAAGCTCGGCCACGGCGTCGCGCCGCTGCGCGCGCTGCTAAACGCCGGCGTGCGCGTGGGGCTGGGCACGGACTCCGTGGCGAGCAACAACCGCCTCGACCTGCTGGACGAGGCGCGCCACGCCGCGCTGCAGCAGCGCGCCACGCTCGCCCGCGCCGACGCGCTGTCGGCCGAGGAGGCGCTGCGGCTGGCGACCATCGGCGGGGCGCGGGCGCTGGGTTTGGCCCACGAGATCGGGTCGCTGGAGGTGGGGAAGGCCGCCGACCTCGCGGCGTGGCGGCTGGACGCGCACCCGCGGGCGGTGGGGGCGGGCGACCTGCCCGCGGCGCTCGTGTTCGCGCTCGCCGGACTGCCCGCCGACCACGTGACCGTCGCGGGGCGCACGCTCCTGCGCGGCGGCGCGCTGCTCCATCCCGACGCGGCGGCCATCGCGGCCCGCGTCGGGGCGACCGCGGACCGGCTGCGGGCGTGGGACCTGGACGCCCGGGCGCCGCGGCCGGGCTCTGCATAGTCGGCCCGGCGCACCTATCTTTCGTCCGACTTCCACCCGAGGCATCTGCCGCATGTCGGACCGCTCGTCCGGCCGCACCGCCCTGATCTGGCGCGACGGCCACCTGATCCCCTGGGAGCAGGCGACCCTCCACGTCATGAGCCACGTCGTGCACTACGGCTCCAGCGTGTTCGAGGGGATCCGCTGCTACGAGACGCCGTCGGGGCCGGCCGTCTTCCGCCTGCGCGAGCACATGCGCCGCCTGGTGGACTCCTGCAAGATCTACCGGATCGAGCTGCCCTGGACGGTCGACCAGCTGGTGCAGGCGACGGTCGACCTGGTCGCCGCCAACGAGCTGCGGCACTGCTACCTGCGCCCGGTCGTCGTGCGCGCGGGCGAGCAGATGGGCGTGCTCCCGTTCGGCGTCCCGATCGAGACCTTCATCGTCGCCTGGAAGTGGGGCACCTACCTGGGCGCCGACGCGCTGGAGAAGGGCGTCGACGTCTGCGTCTCCAGCTGGCGCCGCGCGGCGCCCGGGACGTTCCCGACGATGGCCAAGGCGGGCGGCAACTACCTGAACTCGCAGCTCGCCAAGATGGAGGCGCGCACCGACGGCTACGTCGAGGGCATCACGCTCGACAGCTTCGGCTACGTGGCCGAGGGGAGCGGCGAGAACCTGTTCGTCATCCGCGACGGCATCATCTACACGAGCGGGCTCGACTCGGCCATCCTCAACGGGATCACGCGCGACTCGGTCATCCGGATCGCGCGGGACCTCGGCTACGAGGTGCGCGAGGAGCGGCTGCCGCGCGAGATGCTCTACGTCGCGGACGAGCTGTTCTTCACGGGGACCGCGGCGGAGCTGACGCCCATCCGCTCGGTGGACCGCATCGACGTCGGGGAGGGGAAGCCCGGCCCGATCACGAAGGCGATCCAGGACCGCTACATGGGCATCGTGACCGGGCGGGTGGCCGACCCCTACGGGTGGCTGACCCCCGTCCCGGTGGCGGAAGCGGTCGGCTGAGGGTCTACACAGCGGCGTCGATCCCGTGCGGGTCGGCGCCGCTGGCACTTTGTGGAACGTCGGGTGCTATACTGTTCGGTGCGGCAGCGGCGCCCTTCCGGGGGCACCGCCCGCCCATGTACGACCGGTGACCTGGTACGCCGCTCTCGACGCACGACGGAGGTGTGCGTGATCGTCGGCTGTCTGGCCCTGAACGCGAGCTTCGAGCCCCTCACGATGGTGCCCGTGAAGCGGGCGCTCCGCCTCGTCATCGACGGGAAGGCGGAGATCGTCGAGAGCGACGGTGCGCGATTCGTCCACTCCGCGCGCATGACGATGCCGCGCCCGGCGGTGATCCGCCTGACGCGCTTCATCCACGTGCCGCGCCGCTTCCGCCGGCAGGTGACCAACACCTTCCTCTTCGCGCGCGACCGCTACCGCTGCCAGTACTGCGGGCGCACGCAGGCGGAACTGAAGGGGCGCGAGGCGCTGACGCGCGACCACCTGATCCCGATGTCGCGCGGCGGGACCAACGAGTGGACCAACGTGGTCACCGCCTGCAGCAGCTGCAACCTGCGCAAGGCGAACCACTTCCCGAACGAGATCGGGATGCACCCGATGACCGCGCCGGTGGAGCCGCACTTCGTCCACCTGTCGTGGGCGGTGCGCCGCCTCACGCCCGCGCAGGCGCGCTACATCCGCACCTTCTACGGCGAGCAGATGCTGCATCAGCTCGAGGTGCTGGAGCGCCGCGGCCATCACACGCCGCACGGCCACCACGCCGCGCACGGGCATCACGGCACGCACGGCGCGCACGGCTCCTCGCACGGCTCCTCGCACGGTCACCACGCCGCGTCGTCCTAGGGACGACGCGGCGTCGCTGCATCTACGGCCGGAAGGTCTCGGAGCGGACCTCGTAGTGCCGCGTCTCGCCGCCCAGCAGGCGCGTGGCGAGCGTCTTGAGCCCGCGGCCCACCGCGGTGCCCGGATTGCGCCGCCCGCGCACCGCCGGCCGCAGCTCGCCGCGCAGCCAGCGCTCCACCTCGTCCAGGTCGCTCATCGAGAGCGTCTCGACGTCGACGACCATGTTCCAGTACGAGCGCCGGCCGCGCGGCGGCAGCAGCGGCACGCGGTACGGACGCTCCGCCGCCTGCACCGCGGCCGCGAGCTGCGAGAACTCGCCCAGCGGCGTCACCTCGTCGCCCACGAGGCGCGCGACCTCGTAGCTGCGCGCCATCGCGTTCTGCCGGATCACGACGTCCCACTCCCACGAGCCGCGCAGGTCGTTGAACCATCCCGCGACCGTCCACAGCTCGGCGCGATAGTGCAGGCGGATCGGGAAGCCGTGGTCCAGCAGGTCGCGCAGGTCGCGCTCGTCCAGCACGCCCACCACGCGGACCAGCGGGCCCTCGCTCGCCAGCGCGGCGCGCGTGGGCAGCCGGATCTCCACGCCGCGCTGCGCCTGCGCGTCGGCCGTCGCCAGCAGCATGGCGAGCAGCGCGACGGCCAGCAGGGCGGCGGGGCGGGAGCGCGGAGCGCGGCGCGTCACGGCGTGCGGCGTCGTCGCGGTCAGAAGCGGCGGCGGATCCGCACGAACACGTTCGCGCCGGGGCTGGGCCGCGACACGGCCTTCGCGACGTAGATCCCGAAGCTCCCCAGGTCGTTCGTGCGGTTGTGCCCGAAGTCGAGCCCCGCGCCCAGGTCCGTGAGGAAGCTGCCGACGGCGGGCACGCGGCCGCGCGGATACACCACCTCGCCCGCGTCGCGCGGGCCCACCAGCCAGCCGCGCCCCGCGTCGGCGAACACGACCCAGCTCGCCTCGGTGCGCCACGCGCGGCGCCGCACGCGGCCCTCGTCGTCGTCGCCGAACAGCTTCACGCGGATGTCGCCGCGATACTCCGCCTGCAGCAGCGCCATGCGCTCGCACTGGGCGGGCGACCCCGGCGGCTCGGCGCCGAGCGAGCACTGGCCCACGTCGCTGCGCGCGGAGCCGATGAGCGCGGGCTGGCGGAAGTCGAAGCCCGGCAGCGCGCCCGGCCCGGTGAGCGACAGCCGTCGCTGCATCGGCAGCGGGTCGCCGTGCAGCCAGCCGCCCAGCGCGACGCGGAAGTTGAGCTGCGCGTCGGGCGTCAGGCGGTTGTAGCGCCGCACGTCCACGAAGCCGCGGCCGTACTCGCGCCGTCCCGGCGTCAGGTCGCGGCGTCCCAGCTCGCCGATCGGCACGTTGAGGGCGGGCGGCAGCAGCGACGCCGACGTCGCCGCGAGCGACGTGAACTCGCCGCGCCCGCGCTCGTAGTCGGCCGCGACGTACCACCCGGCCCACGGCCGGTCGACGTCGTTGCGCGTGTCGATCCGGAGCGCGGTGGTCAGCACGTGCACGCGCCCCTCGTCCGCGGCGGGGTTCGGGCGCCACGTCGCGTTGTTGCGGAACAGCGTGAACACGTCGCGCGCGCCGCGCGACACCCAGCGCTCGTCCGACAGCGAGACCGTCACGCTCGCATCCGGCCCCGCGAACGCGGACACGTACGCCGCGCCGCCGTGTCGCCCGAAGTAGTCGCGGAAGTCACGGCGCAGGAAGAACGCGGCGAGCCCGGTCTCCGCGGGCCCGAGCTGCCAGTCCTCCACCGGTGCCACCTGGTCGAACAGCCGCCCGCCCGCGCGCAGCTCCAGCCCCTGCCCCAGTCGCAGCTCGGCGCGCACGAGATGGCCGACGTTCGCGCTGTCCCACGAGAACTGCTCCGCCGTGCGGAAGATGCCGAGCGCCTCGATCAGCACGCCGCCGCTGCCGAAGTCGTGCTCCAGCGACGGCCCGAAGTGGATCGGCAGCCCCTCGACGCGGTTGTACGTGCGCCCCGACGAGAGCGTGAGCCCCGTCGTCGTGCGGCGGCGCGGCCCGACCGTCGTGCGGCGCCAGCGCCACCACGTGCCCTGCTCGTCCTCGGAGAGCACGGGCGTCAGGCGGTCGTCGGTGCGCGTGTACTGGAGCGGCTGGCGGAAGCTCTGGTAGTCGCCGCGCAGGTCGGCGTCGAGCCGGCCGTCCACCACGCCGCCGACGACGAACACGTCCCCATCGACGCGCGCGCCGGGACGCAGCGTGAGGTCCGCGTTGATCACCGTCAGCCGCCCGGTGATGTGTCCGCCGACGGTCACCGGGCCGTCGAGCACCGCGACGTCGCCCGCGACGGTACGGCCGGCTGGCACGTCGTACGCGCCGAACACGCGCGTGGTGGCGGGCGCGTTGAAGCGCGCGGCCGCGTCGCGCGCGACCTCGCGTGGCAGCGTGGGCGCGTTGCTGGTGTCGCGGCGCGTGGGCTGCGCACCGGCGGCGGCGGGCATCGCGAGGCCGAGCAGCGCGGCGGCTGCGACGCGGAACGTGAGTCGAGCGAGCATGAGAAGCTCCGCGGGAATGGTGCGCCCGTGCGACGGGGCACGTCGCGTTCCCGGGACGGTGAGGCGGACTGACGTGCGGAAGTGCCGAAACGATAACGCCTTCGCACGTCTGCCGCCGAGCTTCCCGCGCGGCGGCGTCACCCGGGTGGGACGACGGCCCGTGTCGGATCGCGACGGCGGCCGCCGCCATCCGGCGCGTGCACGAGCGCGTGCACGAGCGCGTGCACGAGCGCGTGCACGGGCGCGCTCACTGGATCCCCAGCCGCTTCATCCGGCGATACAGGTTCGGCCGGTCCGTCTGCAGGCGGCGCGCGGCCTCGGCGACGTTGCCCTGCGCCACCGCCAGCGCGCGCACGATCAGGGTGCGCTCGTAGCCGTCCAGCGCGTCGTTCAGCGACGCGCCCAGGTCCGATGGATCGGGCAGCGTCACCGGCACGCCGTCGCTCGGCGTCCCGCGGTCCACGGCGAGCACCTGCCGCACGTGCGACTCCGTCACCGGCTCGCCGGCGTGCAGGATCGCGAGCCGCTCGACGATGTTCGCCAGCTCGCGCACGTTGCCGGGCCAGCGATGCCGCACCAGCAGCGCGAGCGCCTCGTCGGTCCAGGCGGGCGCGGGACGTCCCGTGCGCGCGCGGTAGAGCGCGGAGAAGTGCCGCACCAGTAGCGGCACGTCGTCGGGGCGCTCGCGCAGCGGCGGCAGGTGGATCGGGATGACGTTCAGGCGGAAGAGCAGGTCCTCGCGGAACGCGCCGTCGGTCACCGCGCGCGCGAGGTCCTTGTTGGTCGCCGCGACGATGCGCACGTCCACGCGGATCGGCTTCCCGCCGCCCACGCGCTCGATCTCCTTCGCCTCGATGGCGCGCAGCAGCTTGGCCTGCGCCTCGGCGCCGAGGTCCCCCACCTCGTCCATGAAGAGCGTGCCCGTGTGCGCGAGCTCGAAGCGGCCGATGCGACGCTCGGTCGCGCCGGTGAACGCGCCGCGCTCGTGGCCGAACATCTCGCTCTCCACCAGGTCGCGCGGGATCGCCGCGCAGTTGACGCGGATGAACGGGCGCTCGCGCCGCGCGCTCGCGACGTGGATCGCCGCCGCCGCGAGTTCCTTGCCAGTGCCGCTCTCGCCCGTGATCAGCACGCGCGCGTCGCTCGGGCCGACGCGCGCGATCAGCTCGCGCACCTTCAGCATCGCGGGGCTGGCACCCACCATCTCGCCGCCGAGGCCCAGGTCCTCGCGCAGCGCGCGCGCGGCGCGGCGCGCTTGGCGCAGCTCCAGCGCGGACGCGAGCGCGAGCAGCACGCCTTCGGGCGTCAGCGGCTTCTCGAGGAAGGTGAACGCGCCGAGCTTCGTCGCGCGCACCGCGTCGGCGAGCCCGGCGCGCCCGCTCATCATCACCACGGGCAGGTCGGGATACGCCTCGCGCAGCCGCTCCAGCGCGCCCAGCCCGTCGAGGCCCGGCATCATCAGGTCCAGCAGCGCGACGTCCGGCTCGTGCGCCAGCGCGCTCGCCACGCCGGCGTTGCCGTCGGCGGCGTCGCGCACGTCGTAGCCCTCGGTGGCGAGCAGCGCGCCGACCATGCGGCGGATGTTCGCCTCGTCGTCGACGATCAGGACGGACGGCAAGGTCGCGTCAGCCTTCGATCCGGCGGCGCTGCATCGACTCCGCGGCCGCGTCCAGGCGCGGCAACACCTCGGGCAGGCGCTCGCTCAGCAGCCGCGCCGAGAAGCGCTGCGCCTCCGACACGCGCTCGACCTCCACGGCCACCGCCTCCACCGCCTGCTCGATGCGCTCCAGGCGCAGCCCCACGTCGGCGGGCACGCCGCCGCCCTGCGTCTTGCGGTCCATGCGCCGCGAGAGCGCGCGCGCCAGCGGGAAGCCGATCACCATCAGCGTGACGAAGAACGCCAGGATCCCCATCAGCGCGATCACGCCCTCGGGCGGGCCGCGGTCGGGGATCTCGGGCGGCGGCGGCGGCTCGAGCGCGGTCTGCACCAGCTCCTCGATCTGGTCGGGGCGGAACAGGTTGCGGTCGAGCACCGTCACCTGCCCGTCGCGCGCGACGATGCGGATGCGGCCGTCCGGCGTGGTCGTCACGCCCATCTCGGGGCGCGCGCCCTCCTGCGCCGGTGCGATCTCCGCGACCGCCTGGCGCGCGCGATCCAGCTCCTCGGTCACGCGCACCGCGGCCTCGCTGGGCGCCTGCACGGTGGTCGGCGCGGGCGCGCCGGGAACGCCTGGCGCGGTCGGTGGCGCGGGCGGTGGCGGCTGCAGCGTGGTCGTCGCGTTCATCGTCGCGTGCTCAGTGTGCATGCGTCACCTCGCGCCTGCGCGAGATGCCGCCGGGGATCGCGATGACCACCATGGCCAGCGGCGCTTCATCGGACATGGAGGGGCTCCAGGAAGGGAAGTACGTCACGGCCGGCGCGTGGGCCCCGCACCATAGCTGGGCTGCGGCTCGGCGCGCTCGGCCAGCAGGCGCGCCGAGAAGCGCTGCGCCTCCGAGACCCGCTCCACCTCCACGGCGACCGCCTCCACGGCCTGCTCGATGCGCTGCAGCCGGGCGTCGACGTCGGTGGTGCCGGCGCCGACCGCCCTGCGATCCATGCGCCTCGCGAAGGCGCGCGCGATCGGCAGGCCGACGATCGTCATCGCGACGAAGCAGAGCACCACCGCGATCAGCACGATCACGTTCTCCGGCGGACCGCGCTCCTCGATCGGCATCGCCGGAAAGCCCGCGGGCGCTTCGTGCGGGAACCCGACCGGTGCCTCCATCACGGGGGCGCCGTCCCGGTCGATGATCACGGTGCGTCCGTTCGGAAGCTGCACGATCGTCTGGCCGTCGCGGCCGCGCAGCACGCTCACCTCTCGCTGCTCGCCGCCCGCCTGCGCGGCCGCGGCCTCGCTCGCGGCCCGTGCCTGCTCCGCCTGCGCGCGCGCCATCTCCGCGCGCACGCGCGCCAGCTCGGCGTCCATGCGCGCTTCCTGCGCCTGGCCGGCGCTCTGCTGCATCGCGTCAGCGCGCATGGGTCAGGCCCTGTGTCGGCGTGGAATCGGGGAGGCCGGCGCCGGCGGGCAGCGCGGCGTTCGAGCGCTCGGCCAGCAGTCGCGTGGTGAAGCGCTGCGCCTCGGAGATGCGCTCGATCTCGACGGCCACGGAGTCGATCGCCTGCTCCATGCGCGCCAGCCGCTCGGCGACTTCGGGCGGGATGCGCGGCTGCGCGCCCTCGAGCTCCAGCTTGCGCGCGTACGCGCGCACGAGCGGGAAGCAGAGCGCCATCAGCGTGCCCGCGATGATCGCGGTGATCGGGATCAGGAAGGGAGACATCAGGCGATGGTCCTCGTGGCGAGTGGCGGCGGCACCGCGGCGTCGCGCGCGGGCGCGTCGTGACGCGGGTCGGCGGAGGGAAGGCGGCCGGGCGTCGCGCCTGCACCGCCCACCGGCAGGATGAAGCGCACCTCGGTGCCACGGCCGACGGCGCTCACCGCGTCGACGATGCCGCCGTGCGCCTGCACCGTCTGGCGCGCGATCGCGAGCCCGAGTCCGGTGCCGTGCGCCTTCTGCGTGACGTACGGATCCCAGATGCGCGCCAGCAGCTCGGGCGCGATGCCGACGCCGGTGTCGTGCACCGCCAGCTCCACCGCGTCGCCGGGCACGGCGGGGCAGCGCGCGCGCTGCACGCGCACCGTCACGCGGCCGCCGGGCGCGCACGCCTCGACCGCGTTCAGCAGCACGTTGTTGAGCGCGCGCGCCAGCGCGTCGTAGTGGCCGTGCACGAGCGGCACGTCGTCGGCGACCTCCACGCGCCCTTCCAGCTGCTCCGGCACCGACGTCGCGACCGCCCACCGCGCGAGGTCGCCGAGGTCGACGTCGGCGGCCGGGCCGTCGGGAAGGCGGCCAAACTGCGCGAAGCTGCGCGCCATCGCCTCCAGGCGCGCCGTCTCCGCGGCCAGCACCTCCACCGCCTCGGCCTGCGCGGGCGTCGCGTCGCGGCGCAGCCGCTCGACGGCGAAGCGGATCGGCGTCAGCGGGTTCTTGAGCTCGTGCGCGACGCGGCGCGCCGTCTCGCGGAACGCCTCCGCGCGCTCCGCCTCGAGGGCGCGCGCGCGGCCTTCCGCCAGCTCGCGCGACATCGTGCGCATGCGCTGCCGCAGCGTGCGGAACTCGGGCGCGCCGCGCGGCTCGGGCTCGTCCGGGAGCGGCTGGCCCGCCTGCACGAGCGCGGTCCAGCGCACCAGCTGGTCCAGCGGTCGGCTGAGCTGCCGGCTGAGGTGTCCGGCGACCCGCGACGTTCCCACGATCAGCAGCGCCACGCCGATCACCCCCGTGGCCAGCAGCACGCGTCCCGCGCGCGGCGCCACGAAGCTGTAGCGGCGCGCCAGCTCGAGCGAGCGCCGCAGCTCCTGCTCGTGCGCGTCGTACGCACGTGCCGCGGCGGGGTCCGACCCGCGCCCGCGCGCCAGCGCGAGCGCGCGCTCGCCGGTCGCCGCGGCCCGCTCCCAGGCGCCGCTTCCGCTCATCAGCGGCAGCGCCCGAGTGACCGTGCCGACCCAGAGGAGCGTGAGGAGCACGGACGGACAGACCGCGAAGAGGAGGAGGATCGCGAAGAGTCGGGTGCGGAACCGGTAGCGCGTTCCGGGGGGCCGGAGCCTGGGCACCGTACGGGTGGCGGAAAGAGGGGGTTTCGGAGAAGAATGGGCCTCGAACCGCCCCAGAGGAACCACGTGGGAGAACCACCTGCGCCACCCCGACCACGCGCCATGAAGACGCACACGCGCTACCTGACCTTCACCACGCGCCGCCGCCAGGAGATCGTCGACATCACCGACGAGGTCGAGGCGACGCGCGCGGCCGCCGGCATCCACGAGGGCTTCGTCCTCGTCTCCGCGATGCACATCTCGGCCTCGGTGTTCGTGAACGACCACGAGCCCGGGCTGTGGCAGGACATCCTCGACTGGCTGGAGTCGCGCGTCGCGCCCTGGGACCCCGAGGCGTACCGCCACAACAGCGGCACCGGCGAGGACAACGCGGCGGCGCATCTGCGCTCGCTCACGATCGGCCACGAGGTCATCGTTCCGGTCACCGCGGGCCGCCTCGACTTCGGCCCGTGGCAGCGCGTGTTCTACGGCGAGTGGGACGGGCAGCGGCCCAAGCGAGTCGTGCTGAAAGCGATGGGAGAGTGACCAGGACCGCGGACGACGGAACGGCGGAGGACGGAACCACGGAGGACGATGAGGCGTGAGACGGTGAGGCGGACCCTTTCAGCCCGAGGCTTCGAGCTTGCAGGGGGCGCCCCATCGTTTCACGCCCCGCCGTCTTCCGCTCCATCGTTCTCCGCCCCATTGGTTTCCGTCCGTCGCTTTACCCGGCTCTTGCGCCGGATTAGCGTTCCGTGCTGATGCCCAGACCCTCCGACGAGTGATGGCCGACACCTGGACCCTCGCTCCGGTGCTCGCCCGGCGTGCCGCCGAGCACCCGGAGCGCCCCCTCGTCGTCGCCGCCGCGCGGCGGCTCACGTACGGGCAGGTCGAGACGCAGGGCACCGCGCTCGCGGCCGCCCTCGCCGAGCTGGGGATCGCGGAGGGGGACCGCGTCGCGATCAACCTGCCCAACTGCCCCGAGTGGGTCGTCGCGCTGGTGGCCTGCGCGAAGCTCGGCGCCGTCGTGGTGCCGGTGAGCCCGCGGCTCAACTACCACGAGCTGAAGTACCAGCTCCGCCACGCCGAAGTCTCCTGCGTGGTGACGGCCGAGCGGCACAACGGCGTCGACTACCTGCAGCTGTTCGAGCAGGCGCTCGCCGAGCTCCCCGACCTGCAGTACATCGTCACCGTCGGGGACGAGGAGCTGTGGTACGACGACCGGATCTTCCAGTTCGAGGATCTCGTGTCGAAGGGCGCCGGCCGGCCGGTGCCCGCGCCCCAGGAGGTGCACGACGGGAGCGACCTCGCGCTCCTCTACACGTCGGGCACGATGGGCAAGCCGAAGGGCGTGCGCCTGAGCCATCGCGGGATCCTCGAGACCGCGGTGCGCACCGGCGAGGCGATCGAGCTCGCGCCGCAGGACCGCATCTTCGCCGGCGTGCCGCTGTTCGCGATCTTCGGCTTCTCGACGGCCGTCGGCGCGATCGCGAGCGGTGCGACGCTCGTGTTGCAGGAGCAGTTCGACGCCCCGACCGCGCTGGCGCTGCTGGAGCGCGAGCGCGTCACGGTGCTGCAGGGCGTGCCGACGATGTTCCACCTCCTCATGCGCGAGGAGCGGTTCGACGGCGCGAAGCTCCGCGCCGGTGGCCTGCGCACCGGCATCATCGCCGGCAGCCCGGCCAGCGAGGAGTTCGTCCGGCGGGTGCGGCGCTGGTGCGACGTGCACCTGGCGTACGGCCTCACCGAGACCGGCCCTACGGTCTCCATCACCCGCTTCACCGATCCCGAGGACAAGCGCCTCGGCACCGTCGGCCGCCCGCTCCCGGGCGTCGAGGTGATGGCCGTCGACGTGCTCACCGGCGCGCTGCACGGCCCCGCGGAGGCGGTCGGCGAGATCGCCGTGCGCGCCTCGGGCGTCATGATCGGCTACGCGCGCATGCCGGCGGAGACCGCCAAGTCGTTCACGCCCGAGGGCTACTTCCTCACGGGCGACCTGGGCATCCTCGACGACGACGGCTACCTGCGCATCGTCGGGCGCCGGAAGGAGGCGATCCTCCGCGGGGGCTACCAGATCCATCCGCGCGAGATCGAGAACCAGCTGCGCGCGCATCCGGGCGTCGAGGACGCCTGCGTGATCGGCATCCCGCACGACGTGCTGGGTGAGCTGATCTGCGCCTGCGTGGTGCCGGTCGAAGGTGCGGTCATCACGGGCAAGGAGCTCAAGGACTTCGCCCGCGACACGATGGCCGACTACAAGATTCCCGACCTCGTCCGCTTCTTCGACGCGTTCCCGATGACCGGGAGCGGGAAGGTGCGGCGACGAGAGCTCGAGCGCACGGTCGCGCTCGACCCAACCGTCACGTCGGGCGCCTGACGCACGCGCCGAGAGAGTCCTCTGAGGGAGACCGCTCTCCGCGCGGGTCGTCGGCGCCCGCCCCAGTTACGCACGCGAGCCTGTACATGAGCTCTCGCTTCCAGCGGCCGCCGCAGCGCGGCGCGGTCGCTCCGATCCACCGCGGGCCCCAGGCCCTGCCCCCCGGCACCTCCGCGTCGCCCGGCGGCTACTACAACATGCACGCGCCCAACGCGGCGCTCCTCATCGACTTCGACAACGTCACGATGGGGATCCAGAAGGACATGCAGTCCGAGCTTCGGAACCTGCTGTCCTCGGACATCATCAAGGGCAAGGTCTCGGTCCAGCGCGCGTACGCCGACTGGCGGCGCTACCCGGGCTACATCGTCCCGCTCACCGAGGCGTCGATCGACCTGATCTTCGCGCCCGCGTACGGCTCCGCGAAGAAGAACGCGACCGACATCCGCCTCGCGATCGACGCGATGGAGCTGGTGTTCACGCGTCCCGAGATCGGCACCTTCATCCTGCTGTCGGGCGACTCCGACTTCTCGAGCCTCGTCATCAAGCTCAAGGAGTACGGCAAGTACGTCATCGGCGTCGGCATCCGCGAGAGCTCCAGCGACCTGCTCGTCCAGAACTGCGACGAGTACTACAGCTACAACGCCCTCGCGGGGCTGGTGAAGACGGGCGAGGAGGAGACGGTCCGCTGGGACCCGTGGGAGCTCGTCGTCGAGGCGATCGGCCGGATGGTGAAGAACGGCGACGTGATGCGCGCCGACCGGCTCAAGCAGGTCATGCAGGACGTCGACCCGAGCTTCGACGAGAAGGACCTCGGCATGTCGAAGTTCTCGCGCTTCGTGCACGAGGCGGAGAAGCGCGGCCTGCTGACGCTCACCAAGCAGGAGAACGGGCAGTACGAGATCGGCCAGACGCGCCCGCCCGCCTCGCAGGCCGCCGCGCCGGTGGCCGAGCCGGCCGATCGCGCCGCCGAGCGCGCGGATCGCGACCGTGGTCGCCGTGGCCGCGGGCGTGGGCGTGGGCGTGGGCGCGACTTCGAGCGCGGCCCGCGCCGCGACGAGGGCGAGGAGGGCGGCGACGGCGCGATCGAGACGCCGCTGCTCGAGCTGCCGGTGGAGCGCGAGCCCGCGCCGGCGCGCCCCGCGAAGCCCGCGGCGTTCGCGATCGGCGCCAGCGGCGAGCGGCTGACGCGCGCCGAGGCGTTCGACCTCGTGCGCCGCGCCGTCGAGTCGCTCACCCGCGACGAGGGCGACAGCGTCTCCTCGCGCGAGGTCCGCGTGCGTGCCTTCGAGCTCCTCGGCCGCGACAGCGAGTCGCTGACCGAGCGCATGTTCGTGCGCATCCTGCAGGACGCCCACGACGCGAACCTCGTCGACCTGCGCAAGCGCGGCGACGACTACGAGCTGTCGCGCGCCGCGGAGGCCGACTCGGTGGCCGATCAGCTGAACCGCGCGGCAGCCGCCGCACAGGCGGCCGAGCCGTCGACGGCGGCGGCGCCCGGCCCGCGCGGCATGGGGCCGCGCGGTGGTGGCGGTCGCGGTCCCGCGCGCGGTGGGCGTGCCGCGCCGCCGCCGGAGCTGCTGTCGATCGGCGTCGTCGGCGCGGCCGCTCCCGCCGCTCCTGCCGCTCCTGCCGCCAGCGCCCCGGTGGTGCCGGCGGAGATCCCGCTCGTCCTGCCCGTGGCCGCCGCGGCACAGGCCGCGGCACAGGCCGCGGCACAGGCCGCGGCGCCATCTGCGCCGTCGGCTCCCGCCGCCCCGGCGACCCCCGCCGCACCGGCCCAGCCGCCGCGTCGTGGGCGCGGTCCGGCCGGCCGCGGCGCACCGCCGCCGGAGCTGCTGTCCGTCGGCGTCGTCTCGCCGGTGATGCCGGTGACGGAGGCGCTGCCCCCGGTGCCGGCCGCAGCGGCGACGGTGGCGATCCCGGCGGCTGGTGAGACGTCGTCCGCCCCGGCCGACGAGGCCGCGGGTGAGGCGGAGGCCGCGCCGTCGCGCGGTGGGCGCGGCCGTGGTGGCCGTGGCCGCGGTCGCGGCGGCCGGGGCGAGGGTGCCCCGGCGGCCAAGACGGCGGCTCCGGCCCCGGCCCCGGCTCCGGCCCCGGCTCCAGCGCCGACGGCACCCGCTCCCGCTGCCGCTCCGGCGCCGGCCGCTCCGGCGCGCGGTGGTGGCCGTGGGGGCGCCAAGACCGCGGCCAAGACGCCCGCCAAGACCGCCACGAAGACGACGGCCAAGGCGCCGGCGCGCGGCGCGGCCAAGACGGCTGCGCCGGCTCCGGCTCCGGCGGCGGCGGCTCCCGCGCCCGCGGCCAGGACGGCCGCGAAGCGCGGCGGCGCGCGCAAGACGGCCGCGAAGCGCGGCGCATGACCCCGGGACGTCGCGCGGGGGGCCGGAACGCCGGCCGCCCGCACGGCGTCGCCGACGGCGCTCCGGCGCCCCCGTCCCACGTCGCGGCCCGTCCCGCGATCGAGGAAGGGGGCGCCGGGGCGTTTCCGGCGGTGCCTCCCGGCTCGCCCTATCCCGACGCGTTCTACGACCGCGATCCGCGCCTCGTCGCGCGCGAGCTGCTCGGCGCGGTGCTCCAGTGTCGCACCGCCGACGGCGTCGCCAGCGGACGCATCGTCGAGACGGAGGCCTATCTCGGCCCGCACGATCCGGCGTGTCACGCGGTGGCGGGGCGCACCGCCCGCACCTGGTTCCTGCACGGCGCGCCGGGCGTCGCCTACGTCTACCGCATCTACGGCATGCACTGGTGCTTCAACGCGGTCACGCTGCCCGAGGGCTTCGGCAGCGCGGTGCTCGTGCGCGCGCTCGAGCCAATAGAGGGCGTGCAGCTGATGCGGCGGCGTCGGTCCGTGCGCACGGGCAGCGTGCCCGCGGACCGCGATCTCACCAACGGTCCCGGCAAGCTCGCCGAAGCGCTCGGCATCGACGGTCGGCTGGACGGCGTGCGGCTCGACGGCGCACCGAACGCAGCAGGGGCGCTGACGCTGCGCGCCGGCGCCCCCATCGCCGATGCGGCGGTGATCGTCACCCCGCGCATCGGCATCACGCGCGCGGCCGAGTGGCCGCTGCGCTATCTCGTGGCTGGCAGCGCGTGGGTCTCACGCACGCCGAAGGCGTTCCCGCGCACGCCGTACTGAGCGTGTGCTGACGGCGCGGGAACGCGCGCCTCAGTACTCGCGCGACGGCGCGACGTTGAAGCGGAAGCCCGCCTCGAGCTGCGCGACGCCGCCGCGGTTCCACAGCGATCGCGTCTGCGCGGGCGTCGCGTTGGCCTGCAGGAACACCGCGGCGCGGCCGAACTGCACCTGGCCGCCGGCGACGAGCAGCACCGACGCCTTGCTCGAGCCGTCGTCGATCTCGTCCTGCACCGACGCCCAGTGCGACGCGCTCTCGAAGTCGCCCTGCGGCGACGCGTCGCGCATCACGTCGATGGCGAGGCCCAGGCCCGCGTACGGGCGCACCGGACCGAGCATGCCCGGCACCGCGAGCACCGTCGCCGAGTAGCGGCGCGCGTCCTTCAGGTCGACGACGCGGCCCATGCCGGGCACGCCCGGCTCCGCCACCGCGGACGTGTGCTCGAAGAACGACTGCTCCGCGCTCACCAGCAGCGCCGCGCGCCTGCGCGTGATGAGCCAGTCGGCGCCGGCCAGCGGCGCGATCTTGTAGCCGTCGGTGACGGTGCCGAAGCGGGCGGCGCCGCCCTTCACGCCCCAGAACCACGAGTCGGCGAAGGCGCGCCGCGCGGTGTCGGCGGCCGGGATCTGCGCCGAGAGGACGCCGGCGGACGTCGCGAGCAGCACGACGGCCGACGCGAGGCGGGCGAGCGGGGAAGGGCAGCGAGACATGCTGGCTCCGACGAGGCGGGTGGCACGCCCGCGCGCGACGTCTCCGGCGATCCGGGACGGCGCGCGGGAATCGCCCGAACGACGAGGGGCGCGGCGTCCACGTCACGCCGCGCCCCTCGTCCCACATCTATTAAAGCGCGAGCGTTGTGCGCCTCGCCGGACCCGTCACGTTGCCGGCCGCGCGTCCGCCGCGGGCGACGACAGGATGGCGTTGAACAGCATCTTGAACGTCGCGATCGACTGCCCGCGGTACTGCGGGCGGAAGCCGAACATCACGACGCGCCCCTGTCCCAGCGGCACCTCGGCCGCCGCGGTCTTGCCCGCGATCTGCGACGCGCCCGTGAGGAAGCCGCTCATCAGGATGTCCTCCCCGCGCGCCGGATAGCGCGACAGCACGCGCGCCCCCGGCACGCCCGAGACGTCCAGCGTCGTCGAGTTGGTGAAGTACACCGCCGTCGTGTCCGACATGCCCGCGGTGATCGGGCTCGACGTGTCGACGAGCGTGCGCAGCACCGAGCCGGGCGCGTACAGCTGCTCACGCACGGGCGCACCGACGCGCACCGTGTCGGCGTCCGCGCCGCCGCCGCCCTCGCCGCCGCGCCCGACGTTCGGCGTGATGCGCCGCACCGGGATGCCGAGCGGGCCGCTCGCGAGCTCGGACGCGCGGTCGAACAGCAGCAGCGTGCCGCCCGCCTCCACGAACGCCTTCAGCGCCGCGGTGCCCGCCGCGCCCAGCCCGCCCGTGTACTGCGCGGGCGCCGCGCTCGCGGCCAGCCCGCGCTCCGCCTCGCGCAGCGCCATGTCCGACACCACCAGCACGTCGTAGCGCGCGCGCAGGTTGCCCGCGCGCATGATCGAGTCGGTGACGCTCGTGTACGCGACCTTGTGCTGGTCGAACACCCAGCGCGTCCACCCCTCGTCCATGTTGCCGGTCCACGGCTTGTACAGCCCGACGCGCGGTGCCGCGCGCAGGGTGCGGCCCGCGGGCAGCGTCGCCACTGTGCCGCCCTCCGTGCACGCGCGCGTGGCCGCGTCGTCCGCGCGCTCCAGCACGAACGAGCCGGCGGCCGCGGTCGCTCCGCCGCCCAGCGCCACCGGCGCCTGCGCGATGCGCATCGGGACGCCGCGCGCGAGCGCCGCCATCGCGATGGCGTAGCTGCGCGTGTCGCGCGAGTCCAGCACGCGGTACTGGCCGCCGCCGGTCGCGCCGCAGCGGTCGCGCAGCGTCGTCACGTCGATCTCGCGCACCATGCTCGTCGGCGCGTCGAAGCGCTGCGCGACCTCGTCCACCGCCACGCCGAACTGGAACGGCAGCGTCCAGCCGGCGACGTCGTACGGCCGCTCCTGCGGGCCGCCGGGGAAGCGCTCCATCTTCGGGAAGCGCTGCACCTCCAGCAGGTCCTTCGCGTGCGCGCGGTACGGCTGCGCCATCTTCACGACGTGGCTGCCGGCCGGATACGACTTCCCGTTCGCCTGGAACGCCGCGGTCGCGCGCTCCACCTCCACGCCGCCGATGCGCAGCACCTCCACCAGGCGCGCGGCGGCACCGGGGTCGCGCTGCGTCGCGGGGATCACGTACGCCCACGGGCCGCCCGCCTCGCCGGCCGCGATCTGCTTGCGGCCGAGCTGCGCGAAGTTGCGCACGTACTGGTCGCGCTGCTGGCTCAGCATGCGCACCAGCGCCTCGGCCGCGATCAGCTCGTAGTCCATGATGTCGCGCAGCCGCCACGTCCCGCCCATCCACGGGCTCGGGAAGTTGACCTTCTGCTCGTAGCGCGGCAGTCCGCGCGGATGCCCGCGCAGGTCCTCCACCTTCTGCGTGATCGGCGTCGCGATGCGCACGCTCGCGGCCTCGGTCAGCAGGCCGACCATGTTGTGCCGCGTCGGCGTCGAGCGCGCGCCGCCGTGCCACCAGAGGTCGTAGGTCACGCCGTCGCCGACGCCCGTCTTCCCGCGCTCCTCGAGCGCGAGCGCCATCTCCATCCCGATGTGGTTGATCCCGCGCACGATCAGCGGGTCCACGTTCGGGTTGATCGGGTCGACGTGCGGCGGGATCGAGAGGCGCATCCCCTCGTTGCCCTGCTGGTGCACGTCGTAGAACACGGCCGGGAACCAGCGGCGGTAGAGCAGGTCCGTCACCAGGCGCGTCTCCACCTGGGTGGCCATGTACCAGTCGCGGTTGTTGTCGTGGCCGACGTACGCGTGGTACAGCCACGGCAGCGGGCCGCCCTCGTACGGCGTGCCGACGCCCCTGCGGTACCAGTCGGTCACCATCTGCTGGCCGTCGGGATTGAGCGACGGGACCAGCAGCAGCACGACGTCGTCCAGCGAGCGGCGCAGCGTGTCGTTGGTGACCAGCCGGTGCGCGAGCTCCATCGCCATCTGCGACGACGCGATCTCGGTCGCGTGGATGTTGCAGGTGATCATCACCACCGCCGGCTGCTGCGCGACGATCCGCGCCTGCTCCTCCGCCGACAGGCCGCGCGGGTCGGCGAGTCGCGCCTGGCGCTGGCGGATGGTCGCGAGATTGCGAATGTTCTCGGGCGAGGAGATGGTCGCGACGATCAGCGGCAGCCCTTGGGTGGTGCGGCCGAGCGTGTCCACCTTCACCATCGGCGACGCGCCGGGCAGCGAGGCGAAGTAGCGCGTGATCTGTCCCCAGTCCGCCAGCACGCGGTCCGCGCCGACGTCCAGCCCCAGCAGGGCCTTGGGCGTGGCGACCGACGTGGCGCGCGGGGCGGGCGCGGCGCGCCGGGCCTGCGCCGTCGCCCCATCGGGCAGGGCGGCGAGCGACACGCACGCGGCGGCCGCCGTCGTGAGCGCCGAGGTGAGCGCCGTGGTGAGCACGCGCGCGGCGCCGGGACGGCGCGCGGGGGTGGGGCGGGGGGACATGGGGCGGGGCATCGCGGTCCGAGAGGAGAGCGCCCGGCGGCGCCGGGCGGGCCGTCCGAGGTGGGCGCTCAGTATACCGTTCGTCGCGCACGGGCGTTGACGCCCTCGCGGGCCGGCGACGCCGCGCCCGCTCTCCCTCGACCCGATCACCGGAGCCCCCCGCGCCGATGCCCTCCGCCCCGCCGTACCGCGAGCCCTTCCGCACCGCGGTGCTCGGCACCGTCTTCGGCGACCGCACGGCGGTCGTCCACCGGCTGCACGCCGGCGACCGCCTCATTCTCGTGCCCGATCCGCCCGGCGCCGACATCCCGGCCGTCTACGTGCACGCGCCGGGCGGCGACGTCATCGGCCACCTCTCGCTCCAGATCGCCGTCTGGCTGGCGCCCTGGATGCTCGCGGGCGGTCGCGCCGGCGCCGTCGTCGACAAGGTCCACTCCGACGACGTGGAGAGCTGGCAGCGGCTCATCATCCGCGTCGAGCTCCGAGACTGAGCGCGCCCCTTCGGTGTCGTCCCGAGCGGAGCGAGGGACCTGCCTTTCCGTCACGCGTGGCTCGCGTCGCCGCTCCGGACCCAAACTGAAACGCAGCAGGGATCGGAAGCTGAGAAGATCGGACAACGACGGATGGCTGCGCGTCGCGGCGAGGAACGTCGCCAGACGCGGAGCCATCCGTCGTTATCCGATCCTTTCAGAACTTCATCCTTGCAATGCCGTTCGCCGTTCGGGGCCGGTGCGACGGCGTCCGTCACGCAGCGCTTCGCGGTTTCTCAGATGATGCCGAGCTTCGCGCCGACCTTCTTGAACGCGGCGACGGCGAAGTCGAGATCGTCCCGCGTGTGCGCCGCGCTGATCTGGCAGCGCACGCGCGCCTGTCCCTGCGGCACCACCGGGAACCCGAAGCCGGTCACGAACACGCCCTCGTCCAGCAGCAGATCGCTCATCTGGATCGCGGCCGCCGTCTCGCCGACGATGATCGGGATGATCGGCGTCTCGCCCGCGAGCGGCTTGAACCCCGCCTCGATGATGCGCTCGCGGAAGTAGCGCGCGTTCTCGCGCAGCGTCTCCACGCGCGCCGGCTCGCGCTCCGTCAGCTCCACCGCCGCCAGCGAGCTCGCGGCGACCGTCGGCGGCAGCGCGTTCGAGAACAGCTGCGGGCGCGAGCGCTGCGTCATCATGTCCACCAGCGCCGCCGGCCCGGCGATGAAGCCGCCTGCCGCCCCGCCCAGCGCCTTGCCGAGCGTCGACGTGATGACGTCCACCTCGCCCAGCACGCCGAAGTGCTCCGCCGTGCCGCGCCCCGTCTTGCCGAGGACGCCCGTCGCGTGCGAGTCGTCCATCACCACGACCGCGTTCTCCTCGCGGGCGATCTGCAGGATGTCCGGCAGCTTCGCGATCGAGCCCTCCATCGAGAACACGCCGTCGGTCCAGATCAGCTTCCGCTTGGCGTCGCGGTTGGCGCGCAGCTTCGCGCGCAGGTCGTCCAGGTCCGAGTGCTTGTAGACGGCGGTCGTGCACTTCTTGATCGCCTTCGCGAGCCGGATCGAGTCGATGATCGACGCGTGATTCAGCTCGTCCGAGATCACGAAGTCGCCCGCCTCGACGACCGTCGCCGTCAGCGCCTCGTTGGCGTTCCACGCCGAGACGTACGACAGCGCCGCCTCCGTGCCGACGAAGCGGGCGAGCGCCGTCTCCAGCTCGCGGTGCACGGTGAACGTCCCGCAGATGAAGCGGACGCTCGCCGTGCCCGCGCCGTAGCGGCGCAGCCCCTCGTGCCCCGCCTCGACGACCGCCGGGTCGTCGGCGAGGCCGAGGTAGTTGTTCGACGAGAGGATCACCACCTCGCCGCGCCCCTCCATCCGCACGCGCGGCCCCTGGGGCGAGTCGAGGTGGTTCAGGCGCTTGTAGACGCGATCGGCCTTGAGCTGCGCGATCTGCGCCTCGAAGTCCTGGACGAAGGTCGGGTTGAGGGCCACGGAATGGTGGGGACGGCGGTGGTCAGGACGCGCCCGCGGCGCGGAGCGCGGCCGCGACGTCGGCGTGCCCGGCGCGCTCGGCCAGCGCCAGCGCGGTCTGGCCGGCGCGGTCGCGCGCCTGCGGGTCGGCGTTGTTGTGCAGCAGCAGCTCCACCGTCTCGCGGTGCCCGCCGGCGGCGGCCAGGTGCAGCGGCGTGCGCCCTTCGGCGTCGGTGACGCGCGTCAGGCGGTTGTCCATCGCGAGGACCGCCGCCGTCTCGTCGGTGTCGCCCGCGCGGGCGGCGGTCAGGATGTCGTCGTGGTCGTTCTCGTACATCGGAGGCTGGGCGTCAGGCGATCTCGAACACGACCTTGCCCGCCTCGCCGCTCTTGATCGCGTGGATCGCGTCGTCGAAGCCCTCGAGCGGGAAGCGGTGCGTGATCACGGGCGTCGGGTCGAACTCGCCCGAGCGCAGGAAGCGGGTCATCTGGTGCCAGGTGTCGTACATCCGGCGGCCCACGACGCCGTAGATCGTGATCCCCTTGAAGATCACCTCGGAGGCGAAGTTCACCTCCATGGGCTTGGCGGGGATGCCGAGCATCTGCACCCGGCCGCCGACGCGCACGAGCGCGAACGCCTGGTGGATCGCCGCCGGCACGCCCGACATCTCCAGCACGACGTCCACACCGTAGCCGCCCGTCGCGCGCTCGACCGCGGTGGCGGCCTCGGAGGGATGCACCGTGTCGTGCGCGCCCATGCGCCGCGCCAGCTCGAGGCGCTTCGGGTTCACGTCGGAGGCGATGATGCGCGACGCGCCCGCCGCCTTGCAGATGCCGACCGCGAAGCAGCCGATCGGGCCGCAGCCCGTGACGAGCACGGTGGCGCCGGGGATCTCGGTGTGCGTCAGCGCCGTGTGGAAGGCGTTGCCCATCGGGTCGTGGATGCCGCCGATCTCGTAGGAGACGTTGGCGTCCAGGTGCCACACGTTGGTCGCCGGCATCGCGATGTACTCGGCGAAGCAGCCGTCGCGGTCGACGCCGATGATCTTCGTGTGCGGGCAGACGTGCGCGTTGCCGGTGCGGCACAGCAGGCACATGCCGTCGACGATGTGGCCTTCCGCCGTGACGCGGTCGCCGACCTTCACGTTCTCCACCAGGGCGCCCACCTGCACGACGTCGCCGGCGAACTCGTGGCCGACGACGAACGGCGGCCGACAGCGGCCGCGCGCCCAGTCGTCCCACTCGTAGATGTGGACGTCGGTGCCGCACACGCCCGCGCGGCGCACCTGGATGAGCACTTCGTCGTCCCGGATGCTCGGCTCGGGCACCTCGCGCAGGACGAAGCCGGGGCCGGCCGTCTCTTTCACCAACGCCTTCAAGCGCTCGCTCCGTGTGGACTCGGTTCGTGTGTCGGGCGCCCGCTCGGTGCAGCCGTCGGCGCGCGCGAAAGGTGGCCGGGGAGTGGGCGGGAGGGGAAGCCCGGCGGCCGCCGCCGCGCTCGGGACGCGCGCTCCATCACCTACAGCAGCGACGCGATCTGGCCGCCGTCGACCTGCAGCGCGGTCCCCGTGACGAAGCTCGCCCGCTCCGACGCCAGGAAGGCGACCACCGCCGCCATCTCGCGCGGCGCACCCGATCGCCCGACGGGGATCGCCTGCGTGCGCGCGGCGAGCAGCTCGTCCACCGGCCGCCCGTCGCGGGCCGCGCGCATCTCGGCCAGCTCGCGCGCCCGCGCCGTCTCGAAGTGGCCGGGGAGCACCGTGTTCACCAGCACGCCGTCCGGCGCGCACTCGGTGGCCAGCGTCTTCGCGAAGCCCAGCAGCCCCGCGCGCGCCATGTTGGAGAGCAGGAGCCCGGGCTGCGGCTGCTTCGCGGCCATCGACGTCAGGAAGATCACGCGGCCCCACCGGCGCTCGCGCATCGGCGGCACGCAGCGCTGCGCGAGCCGGATCGCCGCCAGCAGGTTGAGCTCCAGCGCGGCGCGGTACTGCGCGTCGGTCGTCGTGGCGAACGTCGTCGACGGCGGGCCGCCGGCGTTCGCGACGAGGATGTCGATCGGGCCGAGCGTCGCCACCGCCTCGTCGACCGCGCGCGCGGTGGCGTCGGCGTCGGTGACGTCCGCCGCCAGCGGCAGCACGCGGTGGTGCGTCCGCGCCACCAGCGCGGCCGCCTCGCGCTGCAGGAGATCGGTGCGACGTGCTACCATTGCGACCGCCGCGCCCTCCGCGGCCAGCTCCTGCGCGATCGCGAGTCCGAGGCCGCTCGAGGCGCCGGTGACCAGCGCGACGCGGCCCGTCAGTCCGAGATCCATGTCCGTTGCTCCGCTGCGGCGCCGCGTCGGCGCATCGCCGACGGCGCCGCGGTGATGGTGGGTGGATGGCGAGCGTGCGTCCGGCGCGGGCGCCACCGCGCGCGCGCGTCGCCGCGTGCGACGCGACGCATCCGACGGTGTGCGTGAGGATTGCGCGATCCGCGCGGGACCTCTAAGTTCGCGCAACGCGACGAAGATGGTACGCACGACGTTACCATTTCGCGCATCGACCGTCCATTCGGCGATGCGCTGCGCGACGGCCCGCTGTCGGACCACCGTTGCGCGTGTCGGATCCGCGCTCCTCGACGAGCCGCCCGTCGCATCCCACCGCAGTCGTCACGTTGTCGTCACGCAGTCGCACGGCGCACGACCGAAGTCGCAGTCGCATCGCAGTCGCAGTCGCTGCACCCCGCGTCAACACACCGCGCGTCGTCGGAGGCTGGAGCTCCGCCGTCCGACGTCGCGCCGAAGCTTCGCCCGCCGCGCTCGCGCGCGGGCACACGCCGTCTCGACGTCGCGTCGCACCGAGTGCGCGCGCCGTCGGGATGCCCGCGTTCCACCGGGGGACCGCGGGAACGACCCGCACCAGGAGAGCTCATGGCTGCTACCAAGACCGCCAAGAAGGGCGCCGCGAAGCGCGGCACGAAGCGCGCGGCGAAGAAGGGCACCGCGAAGAAGTCGACGGCGAAGCGCGCCAGCGCCAAGAAGGCCGGCACGCGCAAGACCGCCGCCCGCGGCGCGGCGAAGAAGGGCGCGGCGCGCAAGGCGACCGGCGCGAAGAAGACGACGGCGCGCAAGTCCGCCGCCAAGAAGTCCACCGCGAAGCGCGCCGGCACCAAGCGCGCGGCGGCGAAGAAGGGCGGCGCGCGCAAGACGTCGGCGCGCAAGGCCACCCGCAAGACGACGGCGCGCAAGTCGGCCGCGAAGAAGTCGGCCTGAGTCGCTCCGCCCGGCGCATCGCACGCGTCGGGCACTTTCGTAGGCGCTACACGACGACGCCCCGCCGGCATGCCGGCGGGGCGTCGTCGTTCAGGATGGCTCGTGCCCGGTCGCGCGATGGCGACTCAGGCCGCGCGGGGCTCCGGCGTGGCCTCGGCCACCGCGGGCTCCGGGGCCGGGCCCCAGACGAACGCGAAGAATCGCGGCGTCACGTCGGCGCGCGCGCCGTCCGCGATCACGATCCCGAGGGGCTCCTGCACTTCTATGGTCTGACGCGTCTGCTTCATAGGCACTCCTTGCGTAGGGGCCCGGCACCCGGGCGCCCATACTACTGGCAGCGCCGGTGCCGGGGATTCGCCCACACGTAAGACGTTGCCTCGCAAGCAGTTGTTAAGATCGCCCGGGCCGCGGCCGTGGGCGAATGTCGCGCTCTGACACATCCCCGCCGGCACGGGTGTCGCGAAACGCGACACCCCCGTGCCCTGTCAACGGGCCCCGCCGGCTCAGTGGAGCTCGGCCTGCTTGCGCGCCAGGAAGGTCGGCCCGGTGGCCGACTCGCTCTCCACCGAGATCGCCCAGCCCGCGTAGCGCGCCCGGAGCTCCTCGAGCGTGGGGCCGGCGGTGCCGGCCACGATCGTCTGGACCAGGTGGACGCCGCCGTCGAGCGTCGCGCTCTGGAGCGTCGCGATGGCGCGCTCCCGCTCCTCGGGAGCCAGCCCCTCGAACGCCTGCGGCGAGCAGACGACCAGGCGCAGCGCGACGTCCGGCGCCCACCCCGCGATGTCGCCGACGAGCGGGCGCACCCGCGTCATCAACCCCGCCTGCTCGGCCGCCACCATCACGCGCTCCACCGCGTCGGGCGCGGCGTCGATCGCGGTCACGGCGCAGCCCAGCGCGGCCGAGAAGATCGCGGCGCCCTCGTCGTCCATGCCGGCGACCAGCACGTGCTCACCCTCGGACGCGCGGACCTCGCGCGCGAGCGGGCTGTTGGGGTGCAGCCCCCAGCGCTCCGGCTTCCGCAGCTCGGCGAGCGTCTTCAACCGGCGGCGGCGCCACGTGCTGTAGCTCGGCAGGCGGATGCGGCGCGCGATGATCCGGTCCACCTCCTCCCAGATCACCAGCTCCGTGAACGTCGTCTGCGCCTGTTCGCGCAGCGCGGCGACCGCCTCGTCGCCGATGGCGAGGATGGCGCTGCGCGGGATCGAGTCCTTGTAGTCCTCGATCTCCCGCTCCACGAACAACTCGTATTCGTGCTTGAGTGAACGTGGGGCGTGCATGCGGAGCGCGGTGGTGCGCGGGAACGGATGGCGGGGGACCCGCGTAACCTAGGGCGCGGGACCGGGCGTGCAAGGCCGGATGCATGCATGTCTGGCCGATCCCGTCACGGTGCCCGCCGCGTCCGCCCACCGACGGATCCGCGCACCACCCGCTTCCACGTCGCATGCCCGAGCTGCCCGAGGTCGAGGCCGCGGTCCGCGCGCTGCGCGCCGCCGTCGTCGGCCGCACCATCCGCGACGCGCACACGCGGCATGCCGCCGCGCGTCGCGCTCTCCCGGACGACGTGGCGGCCGCGCTGACCGGCCGGCGCATCGTCGGCGTCACGCGGATGGGGAAGCACCAGGCGCTCGCGCTCGACGACGGGAGCACGCTGCACGCGCACTTCCGCATGACGGGCGACTGGGACGTGGGTCGCGCGGACGCGCCGCTGCCGCCGCACGCGCGCGTGGTGCTCACGTTCGACGACGGCGTGCGCGTCGCGCTCGTCGATCCGCGCGCGCTCGGCGGCATCACGTGGCACGCGCCCGGGCAGGCGCCCGCGCCGGCGCTCGGTCCCGACGCGCTCGACGACGCCTTCGACGCGGCCGCGCTGCGCGCCGCGCTGCGCACGCGCCGCACCGCCATCAAGCCGGCGCTGCTCGATCAGCGCGTGGTCGCGGGCGTCGGCAACATCTACGCGGCCGAGGCGCTTTGGGTGGCGCGCATCGATCCTCGCGTCGCGGCGGCGTCGCTCGGCCCCGCGCGCGCGGAGCGGCTGGTGGCGGCGATCAGGTCGGTGATGCGCGATGCGCTCGAGACGCCGGGCCGTTACCAGGACGGCGAGGCGCTCGAGCGCATGCACGTGTACGGCCGCGAGGGCGAGCCCTGCACGCGGTGCGGCGCGACGATCCGGCGCATCGTGCAGGCGGGGCGCTCGACCTACTTCTGCGGCGGCTGCCAGCGCCGCTAGGCGCTGCCACGCGCGCGGCTCAGTCCATCGCCTCCAGCAGTGCTCCCTTGATGTAGCCGGTCTCGGGCACCGTCAGCAGCTCGGGATGGTCGAGCGGCTGTCCACGCAGCTCGCGCAGCGCCATGCGCCGTCCGCTGTCGGCCGCCGCCGCTTCGAGCATCTCGAGGAAGAGCGGCTTCGTGAGGTGGTAGCTGCAGCTGGCCGTGAAGAGCAGCCCGCCCGGCGCGAGCAGGCGCATCGCGCGCAGGTTGACGTCCTTGTAGCCGCGCAGCGCGCCCGGCAGCGCGCCGCGCGTCTTCGCGAACGCCGGCGGGTCGAGCACGATCGTGTCGTAGCGCGTGCCGGCGCGCTCCTCCTCGCGCAGGAACTCGAACGCGTTCGCCTCGCGCGTGCGGAGGTTCGCGTAGCCGTTGCGCGCGGCGTTGGCGTGCGCGCGCTCGAGGGCGTGCGCGGAGACGTCGAGCGCGAGCACGTCGTCGGCACCGCGCGCCAGGTGCAGCGCGAACGAGCCGTGGTAGCTGAAGCAGTCGAGCGCGCGTCCGCGCGCCACGCGGCCGACGAGCGCGCGGTTCTCGCGCTGATCGAGGAAGGCGCCGGTCTTCTGACCGGTCCAGGGAGCGGCGAGGTAGCGCACCCCATGCTCCGCGACCTCGATCTCCTGCGGCACGTCGCCGAACAGGAGCGCGGTCTCGCGCGGCAGGCCCTCGCGCGTGCGGACCGCGGCGTCGTGGCGCGCGAGGATCCCCTCGCACCCGGTGAGCGCGCGCAGGGCCTCGACGATCGGGCCGCGCGCCTGCTCCAGCCCCGCGCTCATCAGCTGGACGACCAGCCAGCGGTCGTAGCGATCGACCACCAGGGAGGGGAGGCCGTCACCCTCGCCGTGGACCAGGCGGTAGGCGCTCGCCTGAGCCGCGAGGGGGGCGCGCCGCGCGAGGGCGGTGCCGAGGCGGTCGTGCCACCAGCCGGCGTCGATCACGGCGTCGACCTCGCGCGTGAGGAGCCGGAGCGAGATCTCGGAGGCGGGGCTCCAGAGTGCCTGGCCCAGGGGGCGGCCGCGCGGATCGCGAACGCGGACGATGCCGGGGGCGTCGGCCGGCCGCTCGATGAGGTCGCTGCGATAGATCCAGGGGTGCCCCGCGTCCCAGCGCTGGGCGCCGCGGGCGGAGACGACGGCCACGGTGGCCGTGGCGGTGGTGGTCGGCATGCGGGGATGGTACGCCGACGCAGTGGGCGCCGGTACCGGCCGGCACTCGGTCCGACGCGTTCCTTCTTATAGATGGGGTGCGACAAGGGATGCGCTCGGCGCGGGGCGCGCCGGGAGCGGGCTCGGCGGCGCCTCATTTTCTGGGGGGAACGGGCCGTGCGGAGGCGTGTTCGGACGCCTTGACCCTCCCTCCAGGGCCGTCTACATTACCCGACCCTTCGCTGACCGGCACCGCTTCGGCACCGCTGGCGGCGCGGGGGACGCCTCGAAAAAAGGTTGACAGAGGCGGCGCAAAAGAGTACTATACGAGGCTGGATGCGACGGCGGTTGCCGCCGGCGCAACGCTGATTGACAAGTGACGGACGAGGGGCGGTCAGAGGCTCGCGAGAGCGGCTGGCCGCGTGGGATGCGAATCCAATTGCGCGACGGCGAGTGCTTCGGTGCTCGTGGCGCGCGACGAGATTGCGTGTCGATTTATTGTGGATCAGCCTAGTGTTTTGATCTACTGCGCGTGTCGTGTTGACTGAGTTGGTGTAGTCAAGCGACTGAAGGCCAGTGGGGGATGCCTGGGCACACGGAGGCGATGAAGGGCGCGGTAAGCTGCGATAAGCCGGGGGGAGCCGCACA